>JAFARV010000860.1 GCA_019245255.1 Acidobacteriaceae bacterium
ACTCTCCGGCGACTATAGCGGCAGCATTTCTCTGCATGACGTAGCCAGGCCAGTGCGAGTCCAGAGCATGCGGACACAACTCGAGGCACAAGCAGTGCCCGGATCGCTCGTCCTGCAACGTGGCAGCCTCGCTGGCGAAAATGTAACTGGACCGGTAAAGGTTGCTACTCAAGCGAAGGATGTCAGCTTTGATGGCTTTACGGATGCGGTTGAGATCGCGGTGGATCGCGGAGATATTCAGCTCAAGCCGGTCCATCTTCCGTTGAGCAAGATCAATGCGCAAACGCGCTCAGGAGATATCGAGATTACTCTTCCGGAAAGGGCCTCTGTTGCTGTTACTGCAACGACCAACCACGGCGAGATTGCAAACGACTTTGACTCCACGCTCAAGCAGGAAAATCACGAGCATGGTGCTCGTCTGGAGGGTTCGGTCGGCAGCGGACCCGAGTTGACATTACGGACGGACCACGGCGACATCGCGCTAAAGAAGACAGGCAACGAATCATCAGCAACAGAAGAGAGCGGCAGCGGCCCCAAGCCACCCCGCTCTGCTCCTGAATCTGAGATTTGACGCGATGCTTAACTGTGCTTGTCCTTGTAGATCGCACGGCTGAGGCGATTCTGCTGTCCGTTGACCTGCTTGCGTTCACCTGGCGTCAGGCTGCCGCCGTTCGCGCGGCGATCGGCTCTCACTTCACGATTCAGTCCGGTCTCACGTGACTCGAGGTTCGCAGTCTGGCCAGCCGTGAGGTGTCCGGATTTGATGCCCTGAGCAATCCGGTCCTGCTGGTTCTCCTGCCGCTTCCCGACTTCGCTGTTGCCGAAATGATCCACCGCTCCGTTGTGCTTGTCACGGTAGATCTGATTGCTCAGCCGGTTTTGTTGGCGGTTGATCCGCGCCCTTTCCGCTGGTGTGAGCTTGCCGTTATCGGTCGCCCGATCGTGGCGAATCTCACCGTTCAACGCGCGTTCGTTGTTCTCGAGGTTCGCTGTCTCGCCAGGCGTCAACTGTCCCGATTGGACTCCCTGGGCAATTCGGTCCTGCTGGTTTTCGCGGCGGGCATTCACCTGGGCAAATCCGCCCACCGAAAACAGTGCAATGCAAATCGTGGTCAGTGCAACTCTCTTCATTTTGTTCTCCTCCTCGTCAGCGGCTCTGTTTTGCCGCTCCCTACATCTATCGGAACGGGGACTCGCTGCGGAGGTTGACTTACTGCCGTTAAAGTTCGTTCAGACCCGCGCGGGTGTGTTGGACGGTAGGCTAGTGTATTGGAACTTTCCACTCCGCTGCAGTACGTAAAAGGCATCGGGCCGGCCCGCGCGCAAATGCTTGCAGCCAAAGGCCTCGAGACAGTCTCAGATCTGCTTTATTATGCGCCGTTTCGCTATGAAGATCGCCGGAACGTCAAGAGCATTTCGGAGCTTGCGCCGGGCGAGAAGGCGGCCGTGCTCGCGCGCATCGCAGACGCAAAACTTACGAACTTCCGCCGTAGAGCGCTAGGCCTATTCGAAGCCACTTTGGAGGACGGCAGCGGTTCGCGGTTGAGCGCACGCTGGTTTCATGGTGAGCGGTACGCGGATTCTCTAACACCGGGAACGCGGGTTGCCCTCTTCGGCAAAGTAGAACTGGATCGCATGCGTGGCCTGCGCGTGATGGTGCAACCGGAGGTCGAAATCCTCTCCGAAGATGACGACGAGGATGAGACCCTGCATAGCGGTCGCGTAGTCGCTGTGTACGAAGCGGCGGGAAAGATCTCGACTCGGGCTTTCAGGAAGCTGATCGATCGCGTGTTGAAAGAAGCTCCGATGCCCGAGGATGCGCTGCCATCGAGTGTGCGGACGCGCGTCGGGCTGCCGCACCTCGCGACCGCGATTCGCGAGACGCACTGCCCCGGGCCGGATGCAAGTCTCGCTCTACTGAACGAATTTCGCACGCCCGCACAGACGCGCCTGATCTTCGACGAGTTCTTCTGGCTTGAATGTGGGCTCACGTTGAAGAAGACGAAAGCGAGGGCGGCGACGGGTATCTCGTTCGAGATCACCGAGCGGGTTCGCGACCAGATCAAAGCAATGCTTCCGTTCAAACCCACGGCTGCACAGAAGCGCGTCATGCAGGAGATCGCAGATGACATGAAGAACCCTCATCCGATGAACCGGCTCTTACAGGGTGATGTAGGCAGCGGCAAGACTATTGTGGCGGCGCAAGCGGCAATCATTGCCATTGAGAACGGTTATCAGGCCGCTGTACTCGCCCCCACAGAGATACTCGCCAATCAGCACTTTGTGTATCTCAAGCGGCTGCTCGACAAACTGCATTATGTAGTCGCGCCATTGACCGGTGCAGCCAATGCGCGAGAGAAGCAGCAGATCAAACGCCTCATTGCCGACCGTTACGTGCACATGGTAGTCGGCACGCACGCTCTGTTGCAATCGGATGTTGTGTTCTCGAAACTCGGATTGGTCATTATCGATGAGCAGCATCGCTTCGGCGTGCGCCAGCGTTTGGCCCTAATGGAAAAAGGCGCGCAGCCGGATGTGCTCGTCATGACCGCCACGCCCATTCCACGCACTCTGGCGCTGACGCTTTATGGCGATCTCGATGTCTCAACTATCGACGAGCTTCCTCCTGGAAGGAAGCCAATCGTGACGAGGCATGCGACGCAGTCTCAGGTGGAAGGCGTGTATAGTTTCCTGGCGCAGCACATCAAGGCCGGCCGGCAGGCCTATGTTGTCTATCCGATCGTCGAAGAAACGGAGACCACCGCCACCATCAAAGCCGCAGAAAGCATGTTCGAGCACCTCTCGAGCATCGTTTTCCCGAATGTCGCCGTCGGACTTCTTCACGGGCGTATGCGTCCGGAAGAGAAAGACGATGCGATGATGCGGTTCAAGGCCGGCGAAACGAAGATTCTGGTTTCGACAACGGTGATTGAGGTCGGTGTCGATGTGCCAAATGCTTCGGTGATCGTCATCGAGCAAGCCGAGCGCTTCGGCCTCGCACAGCTACATCAGTTGCGCGGACGCGTTGGGCGCGGGTCCCACCAGAGTTACTGCATCCTGGTCACCAGCAAGCTGAACGACGTTGGGCGCGAGCGCATCCGAACGCTGATCGATTCGAACGATGGCTTCCACATTGCGGAGATGGACATGAAACTGCGTGGGCCCGGCGAATTCTACGGCACCAAGCAGTCCGGTATTCCTGGCCTGCGGCTTGCCGATCTCATGCGCGACGCAGACATTCTGGAACTCGCGCGCAAAGAAGCGCAAACCCTCATCGCCAGCGAGGAAAACAAAGAAGACGTCCGCGCGGTGGTCCGCTACATTCAGGAGCACTGGCAGCGCCGTTACGCTCTGGCGCAGGTTGGCTAGTGCGCGTCATCGCCGGCCGCTTCCGCAGCCGTAAGCTGAAGCCCGTGCCCGGAAACGCCGTCCGGCCGACTCCCGACCGCCTTCGCGAAGCCCTGTTCAACGTACTCGCGCCGCGCATCGAAGGTACCGTGTTCCTCGATGCATACGCCGGCACCGGAGCGGTAGGCATTGAGGCGCTCAGCCGTGGCGCACAGCGCGCAATTCTCATTGAGCGCAAAGCCGATGCGATCGCCATCCTGCGCGAGAATCTTCAGTCTCTTGGCCTCGAAGGTGACGCTACGGTTGTCCGCGGATCCGCTCCGGTCTTACTCCCTAACTATCCCTGTGACATCGCATTTGTGGATCCGCCGTACGAGATGGCCACTGAGTATGCAGCGGCACTGAACGCATTGGCCGGAACGCCGTGCGCGCTCGCAATCGCGCAGCACCCCTCAAAGCTGATTCTCGAAGAGAACTATGGGACGCTTCAAAAGACGCGCGTCTTACGCCAAGGGGACAACTCGCTCAGCTTCTTCGAGCGAGCATGACATTGATGTCCATCACGTTGGTTCCGGTTGGCCCGGTCTTGATGAGATCGCCGAGGGCTCCGAAGAAAGCGTACGAGTTATTCTCCCGGAGGCAAATGCCCGCGTCCAGCCCAAGCTGCGCGGCACGTTTCAGCGTGTCACCCGCGGCGAACGCGCCTGCTGCATCCGTTGGCCCATCGGTGCCATCTGTACCCGCGCATAACACGGCGCGATCGTCATCGCCGTCAATTTCAATCGCGGCTGCTAACGCGAACTCCTGATTTCGGCCCCCTTTGCCTTTACCGCGCACTGTCACAGTCGTTTCGCCACCCGAGAGAATGCACGCCGGCGGATCGGCTCGCTTCAGGATGCGCGCATGATCGAGGCCGGCGTCCCGTGCCTCGCCTTGCACACGGTCGCTGAGAATGGTCGTTTCGTAACCCATATCGCGTGCAGTCGCCGCCGCCGCTTCGAGTGCCAGGCGATTGCTCCCAACAATGACGTTCTCCACGTTCCTGAAAACGGCATCCCCCGCTTTCGGCGTCTCGTCCTCAGCCTTCAGCCGTTCCAGAACGCTTGGCGGCACGGCGTGAATGAGATCGTATTTCGTAAGTACGGCAATCGCGTCGGCACATGTTGTGGCGTCGGGTGCGGTCGGCCCGGACGCAATCACGTCCACCGGATCGCCAATTACATCCGATAAGGTCAGCGTCAGAATCTTTGCCGGATAGGCGAGCGCAGCAAGACGGCCGCCCTTCAGAAATGAGACGTGCTTGCGAACGGCGTTCAGCTCATGAATATCCGCTCCAGCCCGCAACAAGAGGCCGGTAGTGAGTTGCTTATCTTTAAGCGTTACAGGCGGCGCGGGCGCACTCAGCAGCGCCGACGCCCCACCGGAAAGACAAACGATCAGCAGGTCCCTCCCAGTCAGCTGCGACGCGAGTTCCCGCACCGCCTCTGATGCGCGAACACCACGTTCATCCGGTATCGGATGGCCGGCTTCCCACAACCAGCACCCGGGAACTCTGACGTCGGCATGGCCCTCTTTGGTGATGACGATTGCTCCGTTGAGATGTTCGCCGATTTTCTCGTGAACTGCGCTCGCCATTTCGCAGGCAGCTTTGCCGGCCGATATCAGGAAAATGCGGTCGAAATGACCCGCGGGGATGCGAAATTTCCGGCGCACCGCGTTGCCCGCATTCGCAGCAGCAAGTGCCGATTCAAAGATGGTGATCGCGTCACGTTTAAAACGGTTCAAAATAGGGGAAGCCGCAGGATCTGCTGCACGACGCCAACTGGATCTTCGCAGTCGGAATCGACGCGGTAATCCGCTCGCGCGTACATCTGCTTTCGCGCCTCATAGAGCGTCTGCATCGAGTGCCGATTCATCGAAAGAGGTCGTGTATTGTCTTCATCGCCCAAACGCCGATGAATGGTTTCAATGGGGCAATCAAGCCATATCGTGATGCCGTTGTTTTCCACTGTCTCCCAGTTCTGGGGCTGCGCAAAAGCGCCGCCTCCCAACGCAAGTACACAAGGATTGCCAGCCTCGATCTGTGACACACAACGACGCAGTAACTCCGACTCAATCTTGCGAAATTCTTCTTCGCCGCTGCCTGAAAAGATATCCGCGATGGTGCGGCCTTGCTCCCTTTCAATCTCGTGGTCCAAGTCAATAAAGCACCATCCGAGTTCATCCGCAAGAGCGCGCCCTACGGTCGTCTTTCCGCTGCACATGAATCCCACAAGATAAAGCCCGGGCGTGCGCTTGAGCTTGAGAGTCATTCAGCCGCCGTTAGCGTTTCCAATCTTAGCAACCGATAATAAGGACATGGCTTCACGACTGCTGCCGTTGTTTCCGCTCTCCGTCGTGTTGCTGCCCGGCACACCGCTTCCGCTGCATATCTTCGAGGAACGGTACAAGCAGATGATGAGTGACATTGTGCCGGAACATGCGGAATTTGGCGTGGTGCTTGTTAAGGGTGAGGGCATCGTAAATATCGGGTGCGCCGCAACTGTGGATCGCGTGCTGCAACGATATCCTGACGGCCGGCTCGACCTGATTGCGATGGGACAGCGGCGGTTCCGAATCCTTTCGCTCGACAGCGACATGGCATACCTGCGTGGCGAGGTCGAGTTCTTCAATGACGAAAGCGCTGAGGATGTTCCCCCAGAACTCCGCCAAAAGGCAATCTCCGCTTATTCGAAGCTGCTGCAGGTGGAGTCGCCGGAACTGGTTGCGGATCCGCGCCTGGATGCGCCGCAGCTTAGCTTTCAGCTTGCACAAGCGCTTTCTGATTTGGATAAGAGGCAATCGTTGTTGACCCTGCGATCGGAGACCGAACGCCTTCAGTTTCTTCTTGCAATTCTGCCCGAATACACAATTCAGCGTGAGCGAATCGCCACCGCCAAGCGGCTTGCCCCTACGAACGGACACGCGAAACACGTTCGCATACAGGATTCATGATTCGTCAGCACCTTATTTTTGACGCCGACGACACTCTCTGGGAAAACAACATATACTTCGAGGAGGCATTCGATCGGTTCTGCGATTATCTCAGCCACTCGGCGCTTTCACCGGGGAAGGTTCGCAGCGTTCTCGACGAGATCGAGGCCGTGAACGCCAAGATCCACGGATATGGAACGCGCAACTTCGCTCGCAATCTCATGCAGTGCTATCGGCATTTGGCTGAGCGCGACATTTCCGATGGTGACCTGCGAGCTGTTCAGGCTTTCGCTCACGCGATCCTGGAGAAGCCGATCGAATTGTTGGATGGCGTGGAAGAGACAATCGCCGATCTTTCCGTCCGCCACGATCTGACAATCTTCACCAAGGGCGATCCCGAGGAACAACGCTTGAAGATCGATCGCTCCGGTTTGGGACAGTACTTTGCGCACTCCGCAATTGTGAAGGAGAAAAATGCGGCTGCGTATCGCGACCTTGCTGAGGAGCGCGGATTCGATCTCCAAAAGACTTGGATGATCGGAAATTCGCCGAAATCCGATATCAATCCCGCGTTGGCAGCAGGATTGTCGGCGGTGTATGTACCGCATCCGCGCACCTGGAGCCTGGAAAAAGAAGATGTGCCGGATAGCCACCCGCGATTGCGTCTAGTGACGTCAGTGCGTGAGCTAGCCTGGCTGTTCTAATGCTGGAACACCGCCGCTGAGCTCGAAGCAAATGAGAGTAGCGTGCCGGGGAAGATACCGAGAATCAGCACGCCCAGTGCACTCGCCCAGATCGCAAATCGCGTGCTGAGTGACGGCGGGGTGAGATCGCCAACCTCCTCGCCCGGCTCGCGCATATACATCGCCACAATAATCTTGAGGTAGTAATACGCCGCGATGCCGCTGTTGGCAAGACCCAGCACAGTTAGCCACACAAGGTGGGCGCCGAGAGCGGCCTGGAACACATAGAACTTCGCGAAGAACCCGCCAGTTAGAGGAACCCCGATCAATGAAAAAATGAACACTGAGAGCAAAGCTGCTGTAGCGGGTTGACGGCGCGCTAGCCCAGCCAGATCGTCAATTCTAACGTGTTGTTCGTTCTTGCTGGCCACATGGCTAACTACCGCGAAAGCTCCGATGTTCATCAGCGCATAACTCGCGAGATAGAACATCGCCGCAGCCACACCGATATCGCTGTTTGCGGTGAGCGCCACTAATACATAACCCGCATGCGCAATCGAACTATATCCGAGAAGCCGTTTCACATTGGTTTGAACCAGCGCCGCAAAGTTCCCGATGATCATCGTCAGCAAGGCACAGCCCCACACGACAGCGAACCAGCGGTCGTTTAGCGGTTGGAACGAGGTCATGAAAACGCGGAAGAAGACCGCGAAAGCCGCGGCTTTAGGACCCGCCGACATGAATGCCGAGACTGGGGCCGCAGCGCCCTGATAAACGTCCGGAGTCCAGATCTGAAACGGTGCCACCGACACCTTGAATGCGAGCCCGACAAAGATTAGCGAAGCGGCGAGGCCGGCCATAATGTTCGGACGCTGCGATAGAGCGGTTTGTATGTTGTCTAGGTTTGTGCTGCCGGTCAGGCCGTAAACCCATGCAATCCCGTACAGCAAGAAAGCAGTAGCAAAAGAGCCGAGCAGGAAATACTTCAGTGCCGCCTCGTTGTTGCGCCGATCGTCGCGGAGGAAGCCCGCCAGAATGTAAGTCGCAATTGACGAAATCTCGAGGCCGATGAAGACCA
>JAFARV010000528.1 GCA_019245255.1 Acidobacteriaceae bacterium
CGAGTATTTTGCAGTCGGGGACCGCATTCACGCCGCGATAATTGGGGCGGAGAGTTTGACAATCCGCCCTGTTGCAAATGCACGTGAGATTTCGAGAATGATGCGAATGCTACGGTTCCAATTCTCCAAGTTCGGTCTGGACCCGGACTATGTTACGCGCTTTCAAACAGCGCTCATTCGATCTACTCAGGACCACTTACAGACGCTATATAGAAAGCTGATTGAGCCCATTCAAGACCTGCTAAAGACCTCGAGTCTGGTCATCGTGCCATACGGACCCCTGCACTCGCTCCCGTTTGAAGCCCTCTTCGATGGCGAGCAATATCTGATTGATCGATTCCACATCGCCCACGCTCCAAGCGCCAGTGTTTTTGTGTACTGCCATCGCCAGCGCAATGTCGATGGACTGGACACATCCCTCGTTCTCGGGATTGATGACCCGCGTTTGCCTTCCATCAAGCAGGAGATCGAAGCAGTAGCGGCGTCTCTTCCGAATGCAAAAGTGCTGTGGGGGACCGAAGCGACAGAGGATGCCTTGCGGCAGTGGGGCGCAAGCAGCAAAGTCATTCATATCGCCAGCCACGGATACTTTCGTCCGGATAATCCGATGTTCTCGGCCATTCGGCTGTCGGACTCGTATTTAACGCTTTACGATCTGTATCGGATGAATTTGCCGGCCGAGTTTCTTACGTTGAGCGGCTGCGTTACCGGCCTGAGCGTGGTTGATCAGGGCGATGAACTGATCGGGCTGGCGCGGGGACTCTTATATGCGGGCGCGCAATCTTTGCTGCTGTCCCTCTGGGACGTGGACGATCGCAGCACATCTGAGTTCATGAAGCTCTTTTACAGGAGCTTCGGCTCGGGCGTGCCGGCGGCAGATGCGGCCAGATCCGCAATGCTGGAGGTGCGGGAACGCCGGCCCCACCCGTATTACTGGGCAGCGTTCACGCTTGTGGGCAAAGGGTTACCCTAATTCTGGTAATAACTAACTCGATACAGAAAGCCGCGACTCCTGAGGTCGCTGCGCGTGCTCGTTCCATCGCGCCGACAGTGCGCCGTGACGGAACGAAGATTGCCGGCGAAAAGTTAATAGCACTGCGTTGAGAGGTGCTGAATGAACACTTTTAGAACGTTTGACGGAATCCAGATCGCCTACTATGACGAAGGTAAAGGTCCGGCGGTCATTCTCCTGCATGGAGGGTATCTCGACGGGCTGGGTCAGTTCGGAGATTTCGAACGTATTCTTCCGCTAGCCGAGAGGCGGCAAGAGATGTTCCGAGAGGTGTTTGGGGGAGCCCTCCCGCTTCCCAATCCTCCTGTCGAGGGAAGGCCGGGCTTGGTCCGGGCATTGCTGGCCGCAGGTGCGCGCACCATCTTGCCGGACATGCGCGGTTTTGGAGCCTCTGATAAACCGCGCGAGAAAGCGGCTTACGAAAATTCAGCAATGGCCCGGGACGTCGTAGCTCTCATTGACCACCTCCGTCTCGAGGACGTTGATGTGATCGGCTTCTCCATGGGAGCTGGCACAGCCGCTAGATTGCTCCTGATGCGCCCACCCCAAGTAAAGTCTGCGATTCTCGCGGGCTTCGGGGACTACGCCATCGAAGATCATGTTATGGAATTTCCGAAGAATTGGCCGGTTCCAGACTCCGTACCTCGTCCGATTACTGCTCGCGTGTGGTTGGAGGAGGGTGCAAAAATCCTGGAAAAGGGAGAAATCGTTCCCGGACACCTCGCCTCGGCCAACCTCATTGGGGCTCGGGTCACGGGAACCGATCCGAAGGTGATGGCGGCCGTCATTCGTGGTGCGCTCATGAATAGTTTGCCTGCTGAAGCCCTTCACGGAATCGACATACCGGTCCTGATACTCAATGGGAAGGCAGATGCCGCCAACCTGAAGATCGGCGGGCTTCTTAAAGCAATCCCAACTGCGCGCGCCGGCGAATGTGAAGGTGACCACAGCTCCACGCCTTACCAGCCAACATTTCAGCAGGCCGTAGTCGAGTTCTTTAACGACCAATGGCGACTACGCGGATGCGTGCCGACACCGCAGAATTGAGCTTCTCCAGGTGAAAGGGCGCTGTCGTGCTTTGACAATCTCGGTTCCGATCGCAAGTTCTCCTACCGCAGGTCTACCGAAACCTCACGGACGCCGGCCCACCCTTATTACTGGGCAGCGTTCACGCTTATGCGCAAAGGGTTACCCTAATTTTTTCTCAAATTCGCATGTATTTTTTCGGACTTGCCATGTTCCTCTTCTACAGGTAACTGAAAGGTGTCCCCGAGAAGCACGTTGAGCCATTTTTCGCCCGCCGAGTGGGTTGATTCCGTTCGAGGCGTAGCAGCCAGGGAGCGCGTCTCCCAAATGCAATCGCACATTGACCGGGGCTGCACGGAGTGCGTCGAGTCGCTCGAGTTCTGGAGGAGAGTAGCGGACTTTTTGGCACGGGAGCCACAATTCGAACCGCCTGCTCATCTGTTGCGCCAGGTTGAGCAGGCATACACCGGGCACAAGCCTTGGCGATGGCTGAGAGCGACTGCGCGCTGGGCGGAACAACTGTTCGATAGTCTCCAGCAACCGT
>JAFARV010000537.1 GCA_019245255.1 Acidobacteriaceae bacterium
GAGTCCGTGCAACTGGCTAGCGCAAAGGGCGCGGATGCATGCCGAGATACAGAAAAGCAACTCCGCTGTTCTTGGCTCGGCGTACCTGACCCCGCGCCCGTTTTGCGCGAGTTGCTTAGAATAATCGCGTGGCGCAAAGCTGACAAACTGATTGTGATGACCGCGCTTGCCTTTGACTCGAGTCAATCGGTTGCAGCCGTCGTCGAGAGGCCCAAGTGATTACATTCTTCTCTGGCGTTTTCCTGATCATTGTTCTGATTTTTGTGTTTTACCTGATTTCGTCCATAAAAATTCTTGCCGAGTACGAGCGCGGAGTCATTTTTCGGCTGGGCCGTGTTTTGCGGCAGCCGAAGGGTCCGGGTATCGTGCTCGTTTTCGCGCCGTTGGACCGAATCGTTCGGACCTCATTGCGTGTGGAAGCGATGGAAGTGCCGCCGCAGGACCTTGTCACGCGTGACAACGTCACCGTGAAGGTCAACGCCGTGGTTTACTTCCGCGTCATTGACCCTGTTCGCGCCGTTATCGAAGTTACCAATTACCTGTACGCGACCAGCCAACTTGCTCAAACGACGCTGCGGAGCGTTCTCGGCGAAGTCGAACTGGATGAACTGTTGAGCCAGCGCGAGAAGATCAACGTCCGTTTGCAATCTGTACTGGACCAGCACACAGGCCCGTGGGGCGTCAAAGTGACCCTTGTTGAAGTGAAACAGGTTGACCTGCCGGAACAGATGATCCGTGCGATTGCGCGCCAAGCTGAGGCCGAGCGCGAACGCCGCGCCAAGATCATCCATGCCGAAGGCGAGTACCTTGCAGCCGAAAAGCTCAGCATGGCGGCGGAGCAGATCCAGAAGCAGCCGGTTGCTATCACGCTGCGGTATCTGCAAACGCTGGTTGAAATTGGCGCCGAGAAGAACACAACGGTCGTCTTTCCGGTACCGGTCGACCTGCTTTCATCCATCAAGAGCTTAGTCGAGAACGCCGGCAACGATCGCCGCCCGGCGTAGAAACCCTGTTAAGGCAGCACCAGTATCGACGGCAAGTACTACTCCGTAAGGTGTGATCCACCCCGGACTTGTAGTCCTGCGGCTCGGGATCAGGGCCGAACGTTTTCCTTGACAACTAATAAGTTTGCATCACATACTGTGTCAACTGCCCACGACGGCTATTCGCACCAGGGTGTTGCGATCTGAATGGGGTTTGATCACTCGATCACCTCGGCGCGAAACACAACCTGAATAGGCGCAAGGAGGCATCATGCTGGGACGAAAATCTTCAAGTATTGCAGTTACTGCTTTGACGCTGCTGTTGAGCGCGCATCTGTTTGGCCAGGTGACGGCCGACGCAAGCCTGACTGGTGTGGTGACTGACCCCGCAGGGGCGGCCGTCGCCGGCGCCGATGTGAGGCTGGAAAGCGCCAGTACGGGCGCTGTCCGTCAGACCAAAACGGAAAACAACGGCACTTACCGGTTCGACCTGGTCGCCCCCGGCAAATACACGCTCACAGTCTCTTCGCCAGGATTTGAAACCAAGGTGTTTGAAGGGCTAACGCTCGAGGTAGGGCAAACCACGACGAACAACACGAGTCTCGTTATCGGTAAGCAAACTCAGACCGTTACAGTCGAAGCCGTTCCCATTCTGGTCAACGTCGAAAAGACCGACGTCAGCATGACGGTGACGCCTACCGAGGTCGACAACCTGCCGCTCCTTGGAAGGGATTTTGCCAGCCTCGCCTTTCTCGCTCCCGGGGTCAAGATGGCCGACTCCTATGACCCAACCAAAAACCGATACACCATTTTGTCCGTCAATGGGGCCAACGGGCGAAATGTGAACGTTACCGTGAACGGCGTCGACAATAAGGACAACACGGTCGGCGGCCCGGTGATGCAGCTTCCTCTCGAGGCTGTTCAGGAATTCAATATCAGCACCCAGCGGTTCTCCGCTCAAAACGGCCGTTCTGAAGGCGCAGCTATCAACGTCATCACCAAAGAGGGCACCAACGACTTTCACGGATCGCTGTTCGGCTTCTTCCGCGATACGGCGCTGGATACAGATGAACAGATACCGGATGGTCACGGCGGGAGCACCGCCGCTCACCCCGACTACAGCCGCCAGTGGTTTGGCGGTTCGATCGGCGGTCCCTTCCTCAAGGACAAACTCTTCGGGTTCTTTGCTATCGAGCGCGAACGGGAGAACCAAGGTTTGGCTGAAGATGCGAATTCGTACAACCAGCTCGTGCTGGCTAAATCGGCGGGACTGGCGGCACAACCGGCGGCGACGATTCCCCGTCCCTTCTACGAAACGCGGTACACGGGCCGCATGGACTGGACCATCAATGAGAAGAATAACGCCTATTGGAGCTATAGCTCACAGGCAAACAACAGCCTGAATGATCAGTCCGATGGAACCGGTGACCTGACGAATGGAAATTACACGACCAATCACTTGCAGTTGGCGAATTTTACTTTGAACTCGATTCTCTCGAGTAATACAGTGAATCAGTTCACTGCCGGCTATCAGTACTGGAACAACGTCATCGCAAGTAACATCAGTGCGCCATTGGTCACATTCCCTAGTGCCTCCTTTGGAACGAATACTAACGTTCCGCAGCAGTCGTTCCAGCGTAAGTGGCAATTTCGCGATGATATCTCGAAGACCATCGGCAAGCACACCCTGAAAGCGGGCGTTGACTACATTTGGAACCCGGTTGAGGGTGGCTTCTTCGAGTTCAGTTCGACGCTTGAAATAGACTTTTCCGCGGATCCCAGCTCAATTCTGGGCGACAAGGTCACCTATCCTCAAGGTTTTGCGACTCCGGGACTGATAGGCAGTATGTCCGAAGCCAACGGCGATCCTTACTTTAAAGTGGCAACCAAGCAATTAGGCCTGTACTTTCAGGATGACTGGAAGGTAACTCCTCGATTGACGCTGAATCTGGGGCTTCGCTGGGACAAGGATTTCAATCTAATCGGTGCATCGGACGTGAAGAGCAGCCGGACGTATCTCGAGTTAGTTGCGCTGAATAATCCATACGCCAATCAGTTTGTAAGTAAGCTTCCGCACGATGACAATAAGGATTTCAGCCCTAGATTCGGGTTCGCTTACGATGTGACCGGGACGGGAGATCATGTGTTGCGCGGCGGCTACGGTCTCTATTTCGGGAATACCTTCCAGAACATACCGTTGTTTATGGAGCAGATGAGCAATCCGACAGTCTTTCAGACGGCGCTCAGCCTGACCTCTCCTACCGACATAGTGCCTGGGACGGGGATTCAGCTGGGCAATTGGCGCTACGGTGTGGATCCCTTACCCGTGGTCCCGCCGCCTTCAACGCAATTGGCCGATGGCAGTATCGGACGCCTGATGGACCCGAATTACCGGAACCCGGTCGCCGAGGAGTTCAACCTCGGCTATAGTTGGTCGCCTCATAAGACATTTGTTGTGGAAGCCGAGTATACCCACGTGCTCGGGTTACATGAGAACAAAACCATCAATATTGATCAACGCGTGCCAACGAACGGCGTTTGCTGCACTGCGCCGCTTAATGCGGCCTTTGCGGCGGCGGGGCAACCCGTGCTCGCCAGTGTGCGCGACGAGCAATCAATCGGCCGCTCGCATTATGACGGCTATAACGTCAGCTACCGGCAGCGAGCAGGCCGGCGTTTCACAATAGACGCCAATTATACGCTTTCCTGGGCGTATTCCTATGATGGCGGCCAACCCTCATTCCGCAACTATCCGAGACTTGCTACCAACCCCTTCGCGTATTACGAATGGGGCCCTTCACCGAATGACGAGCGGCATCACGTCACGATCAGCGGCATCGCGAACCTGCCTTGGGGATTGCAGCTTGCGCCGATCGTACAGGCCGGTTCACCGCGACCATACGAAAACGGCAACCCATCCAATAACGTCAGCATTACCAATTCGTCAAACACCCTGAACACAGGCGGCGGCACGTTTAGTGCGGTCGTAGTTCCGTCGCTGGATCCTACCGACTGGTTTGCCTTTGCCGGCAACAACAAGGGCGCCCAGAACTGTTTTTACGGACTGAACGGTGTGGCCCCCGGCGGATGCACCATCGCGAAATACGATCCGCTTCGCGGCGACCCGTTCTTTGAACTGGACCTGCGGCTCGGGAAAACGATCAGGCTCGGCGAGCGCGCAAGGCTCGAGTTGATCGCCCAGGCTTTTAATCTGACGAACCGGGCGAACTACGGGAACGATTACAACAACAACATCGCGAGTCCGAAGACCTTCGGTCATCCGGAGGGTTTCATCAACCCAAGCAGCACGATCATCCCGCGATCGCTCTGGAGCGAATTCGGCGCCCGCTTCAGTTTTTGAAAACTGACCGAAGCACGGGCCTTCCCTCCCGGTCTCGCCCCCGTTGCGGTAAACTGCGTTAGCCGGGAGGCCTCGGCGGTGCTGGAACCTGAATCGGTCCGGCACGTCTGTCTTTGGAGGGGTGCGGTTTGGGGGCCCGGAATCAGAGCCTGACTGAAACCAAGTTCGACGGGACGGTGATCGTAGACGAGCTGATCCGCAACATGGAACTGGGTCAGTTCCAGATGGCTTACGCCGTCCTGCTGCCCTGTGTTTTCACCGTTTACCTCCACCCGGAAGACCACTCCAACTTGACAGGCGTTTTTGACCTAGTTATCGATGACGCGAAAAAGGCTTTGCGCGCCCGGGTGGCACAGCTGAATGCCCAGCCAACGGTCTTGGGGGTGAGCCGTGCACCGAAGGGCCGCAAAGAATACAAAATAGCCTGCATTGACTGGAGCATCCAGTTTCTCCCGCACGACGAAGTGCCGCGCGGTGACGTCGAAATCCACTCGGAGCTGAACGAAGCACCGCAGCCGGGCTTTCGAGGCACGAAAACGACCTTATTAGAGCGCTCGGCAACGGCCACCGTCCAGCGCGACACGCCCGCAGCCCCGGAATCCCGCCGGCCTGCCGACAACGTGTTTGCCGAAATCCGCTACGAAGACGAATCGGGACATCAGATCTACCTGGTGACCCAGAACCGCACTCGCATCGGGCGGGGCGGCGACGGACAGGCTGTCGAGCTGGCGCTATACACGACGGACGAAGTATCGCGAGAGCATCTGGTGATCCGCCGCGACGCTGCAACCGGAATTTTCTTCATTCTCGACCAGAGCAAAAACGGAACATGGATCGACGGCAAGCGGCTCCGCAAAGGTGTTGAGGAGCTCTTGCCGAACGACGCGAACATTGGTGTTGGGGAGGTGCTGAAGCTCACGTTTCAGGCACGCAAATGAAATGGATTTACGTGGCACATATCCCCTATGTGCTGGTTTTTTTGTTTGTCGCGATGGCAGTCGTGTGCGCGAACTGGCCACGGCGTAGAAGGCAATGAACGCGATCGTGGCGTGGAAAGCAGGATCGGCTAGCGACGCGGGTCTCGCAAGAGGCATTAACGAGGACCGTGTCCTGGTGGATGATCAGAACGGTGTATTTGCCGTCATCGATGGCCTCGGTGGGCACGCTGCCGGGGAGATGGCTGCGGAAACAGCGGCAGCCTCAATCCGCGAACAGAAGTACGACGCGACGGTCGATCCGGAACGGTTTATACGAACTGCGATTACCGATGCGAACAACCGGGTCTACGATCTGGCCAAAACCAACGCTGACTGGTCTGGTATGGCGTGCGTGCTGACTCTCGCGGTTCTGCGGGAGGAGGAGTTGACAGTCGGACACGTGGGCGACACTCGCCTGTATCTCGTCTGGAACGGCACGCTTCGCAAGATTACGTCTGATCACTCGCCCGTGGGTGAGTTGGAAGATGGCGGTCAACTCACGGAAGAAGAGGCGATGCGGCATCCGAGGCGCAACGAAGTATTTCGCGACGTCGGATCCCGTCTGCGTGAGCCGGACGATAAAGGCTTCATCGAGATCAAACGGCTACCGTGCAAACCCGATGCAGCGCTCCTGCTTTGCACCGACGGCCTGACGGACGTGCTCCCGTCTCCGCAGATTACGGAAATTATCGACCGCTATGACGGTGATGTTGATGCCGTCGCGCACCAGCTTGTCGCCGCTGCCAATCAAGCCGGCGGCACAGACAATATCAGCCTTATTTTTATCGCGGGACCCGAATTTCTCGGCGCGCATTCCGCCACGCTCACCGAAACCCGCACACGCCACGCCGTTACCCGGCCGAGAAGAAGACGGCTTCCATGGCGAAGCATCTGGGGCAGCGTGTTCTGGCTTGTTGTGGGCTTCGTACTCGGTATCCTTCTCTGGTCACAGATCGCCAGACTGCGGTGGCACATATGAGCCACTTCAAACAATTCGGGAAATACGAGATCGTCCGCAAGCTGAGCCGCAGTTTGACGGATGTGTATCTGGCGCGTGATTCTGAGACGGGCGCGCTCGCTGTTCTGAAGCTGGTCGAGCAATCGCGCGACGAGTTCACGCAATTGGTCATCGAAGCCGAGCGCCGCGGAGCAGTGCTTCAGAAGCAGCTCCATCAGATAGATCCGCGAATTCTTCAGGTCTACGACTTCGGCGAGCAACAAAACTGCTTTTTCGTCGCGATGGAGTACTTCGAAGGCAAAACAGTTGCAGAGATCCTGCGGGAACAGAGCACTATCGATCCCAAGCGTGCCGCGCGCTACGCCGCCGAGATCAGTGATCAGCTGAAAACGTTGCATGCCTTTGTCTCCGACGTCGACGGCCACAAGACTGCGGTCGTCCACGGAGATATCAAGCCCTCCAACATTCAAATCGGCAGCAACGACGAGGTTCGTTTACTTGATTTCGGCATCGCAAAAGTCATCAGCCTAACCAGAAACCTGACGCACCACAATCTCGGCAGCCCCAGTTACTGTTCGCCGGAACGGTTGAGTAAGGGTCAGGTGGATGCGCAAGCGGATCTCTGGGCGTTGGGCGTGACGCTGTTCGAGATGATCTCCGGTCTGCCTCCTTATCAGGCTGAGAACACGCGAAAACTGGAGAACCTGATTCAATCGCGCCGGCCGCCGCGTGCGTTGCCGGATACGTGCCCACCGGGTTTACGTGCCGTAATCGAAAAATCTCTCGCGAGCAATCTTAACGAACGGTACCAAACGGCCGAAGCCCTGGAGGGCGATCTGCGGGCATTCTTATCCGACCGCGCGACTGTTGCTGAAACGGAGGCGCGGCAATCGTGGAACGCCGCGCCAACGATTGCAAGGTATCCGGCCGAATCCCGCTCAACCAAGCTCGTTGCAAAGACCCGCACAATGCTGAAGCTGCCGGAGCGCGTGAAGGTAGCGCTAAGGCCTGCGGACCTGCGGCGCGCGGCAATCGCTTTGATTTCAGGATTCGTGCTAGGCGTGGGCGTGCTCATGCCGGCCGCGTACCTTTATCGATTCCACCGGGCCAGCGAGGCGCTCAAGGCGGCCCAGGACTATGTTGCCCGCGATCCGGCTGCGATCGCATCCGACTGGAATCTTTTCCAACAGCTGCAGAAGGAGAGTCATTTCCTCGGCCGCTTTTCGCCCGTACGGGAGGTCGCCGAGCCACTTCGAGCGCGGTTCGTCTCAACCGCTGACAAAATCCTGGGTGACTACAGGAGCAGCGCAAGTTCCGCGCCCGAGCGTTTCGACTGGAACAAGGCTCAGCTGTGCCTGCGGCATGCTCTCGAGATTAATCCCTCGGATGCGGCGGCGCGCGGCAGACTTGCTCTCTGTAATGCGTACGGGATCTTGACAAAGCATCCACGGCTGCCCGAAGCCAGCGCGAGCATTCAGCAGTTCAATGAAGCCGAACGCCTGCTGCCCCATTCGCCGGACCCTCATCTGGGCTTGGCGCGTTTATATGTGTATGCCTATAAAAACGTGGAGCCGGGCATTGCAGAGTTGCGGAAGGCGGAAAGCCTCGGCTATCACATGGGGGCCAAGGAAGCGGCTGAAGAGGCCGATGGCTATTTATATCGGGCGCAATGGGAGTTTCTACGCGCCCGGTATACCGTACCCCAAGCTGCGCAAAAGCGATGGCTAACCATGGCCGAGGCCGACGTGGCGCGCGCACGTAAGTTGCGGCAATTCGACCAGTCAGGCGCGCAGATCGAACCGATTAGCTTGCCCGGAACCCTGCGCCTATGGCGGTAACCAGAACCTGGGAGCACGAGCTCGCAGCCAGGTTAAAGCTACTTGAAGAGCTGCCCAAACCGGTCGAGCGTAAGACGGAATGGAAGTGCCTCTTGGCGGCAAGCATCGTGGTTACGGCCGGTCTCGCGCTTGTGTTCGTCGCTAAAACGCAGGACTTCGCCGATGAGCAACACAAGCTCGATCATGGCGAGCTGCTAAATCTCAACGAGATCGACCGCCCGGAAGCTTTGCTCCCCTTACTTGAAATCATCCCTGCGCCTGGCGAACGCCAGGCAACAGCAGAGCGCATCACAGATTTCATTTCACGGCGAAGACCGCTTCCGAATGTCGGCGCTCTCGCGCGAATCCGAAGCACTCCCAGGATTCCGGTTTCGAAGTTGAAACCCGAGGTGGTCGTGCGCACGCCGCGCGAGTTCACGAACACGTTTGCAGTGTGGACTGCGCTGTACCTGGCAGCGTTCTGGATGGTGCATTTCGTCTGGCGCCTCCGGCGCTTTCGCGCCGATGCGGCGGTGTTGCCCGCTATTCACATGCTCACCGGGATCGGGTTGATTCTGATGATCAGCATCCGCGACCCGCTTCGCGACACGCTTGAGTTCAAAAAGTTTGCCTGGGGCGTAATTGCAGGCTGCGCGATCCTGCTGCTGCCCCTGTTCAAAGCGTTTCAATATCGGAACTTCTCGCGCTGGGTGTACACGCCACTGATCGCCGCGTTCGCCTTGTTCGTGGCGCTCACGCGTTTCGGATCCGGTCCTACCGGGAGCGATGCCAAAGTCAATCTGGGGCCATTCCAACCCGTCGAGATCATAAAAATCCTCGTCGTGTTCTTTCTCGCGGGCTACTTCGCGAAGCGCTGGGAATGGCTTCGGGATCTGGCGCAGAAGACGTTTGTTCCGCCTTTCCTGCGCTGGTTTCAGCTGCCCCGTTTCTCACACACGCTGCCGGTGATGTTTGCCGTTGCGTGTGCCTTGGCCATGTTCTTCCTGTTGAAGGACATGGGGCCGGCGCTTGTAATGGGCTTCGTCTTCATCGCGATGTTCGCTGTCGCGCGCGGCCGCGCCGGACTGGCTCTACTCGCAGTTGTTGTGCTGGTGGCGGGCGTTACCGTCGGCTACCGGATTGGCGCTCCACATACCGTCGTCGAGCGCGTCTCCATGTGGCTTTCTCCCTGGGACAACAACATCCGCGGCGGCGACCAGCTGGCACATGGATTATGGGCATTCGCAACCGGAGGGCCGTGGGGATCGGGACCGGGCTGGGGTGATCCCGGTCTTATACCCGCAGGTCACACCGATCTCGTTCTGCCATCCATCGGAGAAGAGTGGGGCGCGGTGGGCGTCTTCATTGTGTTCCTCTTGCTGGGGTTTCTGGTTGCACGAGGGTTCCGCATCGCTCTGCGCGCCCCCGACGAATACTCGATGTTTCTCGCATTCGGGCTGTCGACTCTGATCGCGCTCGAAATGCTTCTGATCTCAGGCGGCGCTCTGGGCGCCATTCCACTCTCTGGCGTCGTTTCGCCGTTCTTGAGCTCCGGGAACACGGCGATGCTCGCGAACTTCCTGATCTTTGCGATCCTGCTCGGCATTTCGAACCAGAGCGCTGCCGTCGATCGTGACAGCGTGAACGAAGCGCTCACGATTGAACCGCTGTTCAAACGTCCGGTGCTGGTTGCCGCTGCCGCTGTTGGAGTTTGCGCCCTCGCTCTGCTTGGCCGCGATCTTGAGGTCCAGGTGTTGCATGATATGGACCTGATCGGTCAAGACGCGCACGTAATCGCTCAAGACGGCGTCAAACGACCGGAGCATAATCCGCGTTTAAACCTGCTTGCAGCTTCGATCCCTCGCGGCAACGTCTACGATCGCAATGGTGTGCTGCTTGCGACGAGCAGTTGGGACGATCTCGAAAAGAACCGGTCGCAATATCAGCAGCTTGGGATTTCAATTGACCAGGCGTGTTCGCGTCTCGAAACCAGGCATTATCCGTTTGGCCCTGCGACGGCCCATCTGCTTGGGGACATGCGGACGCGGCAGAACTTCGAAGCTTCAAACTCATCGCTGATTGAGCGCGATTCCGCGCACCGCCTTCAGGGTTATGACAGCTATCGCGATCTGGTGCCGGTGGTGCGCTACCGTCACCAGCGCAGTAATCCGATTGTCGAAAATCTGCTGAATCGCGATCGCAGCGTTCACACGACTATTGACATCCGGTTGCAACTGAAAGCGATGGATGAGCTGCGCAATGCTCTCGAACCCAAAGGCAAGAAGGGTGCAATTGTCGTTTTGAATCCGGCCACGGGAGATGTGCTTGCGTTAGCGAGTTGGCCGTCGCCGTCCGGAAGCCACGCGAGCACGGATGAGTTGCTCGATCGCGCCCGTTACGGGCAATACCCGCCTGGATCAACATTCAAGCTGGTCACAGCTATGGCAGCGCTGCGTCTCGATCCCAAAGCTACGCAAGCACGCTATACGTGCCGAGGCTTGGGCGATGGCCGGGTGGGTACCGTCATCCCGGGATGGCGGCGTCCCATACGAGACGATATCGGCGACCACGCGCACGGGACGCTCGATATGGCGCACGCGATCATGGTTTCCTGCAACGCATACTTCGCGCAGCTTGGCGTCTTCAAAGTAGGAGCGCAGGCGTTGCAACAAACGGCCAGCCTGATGGGTATCCCCGCGGGTGACGTATCGGAGATCCGGAAGATGATGCCATTCGCGGCGTATGGCCAGGGCCCGGTGCTCGCGACCCCGTTCAAGATGGCCCGCGTTGCGGCAACGATTGCTGCCGGAGGAGAAATGCCGCAAGGCCGGTGGGTGCTCGATTCGAGCAACTCGCGAACCGGCCCGGCGACCGCGGTGGTCGCTCCGGAACAGGCCGACTTCCTGGCGCAGGCGATGCGCTCCGTCGTGCTGAGCGGCACAGCACGTTCGGCCATGGCAGGCTTGAAACTGGAGGCTGCGGGCAAAACTG
>JAFARV010000800.1 GCA_019245255.1 Acidobacteriaceae bacterium
TGGCAACCTCGAGTGCTCGAAATTTCCGAGCACAACCTTTACTGATGAAGAGCTACCTCGATTCGCTTAATGATTAGTGTCGATAGTACGCGCAGAGAGCGTCGCCAGTCTGTGGGACAGCGCTGGCTGCAAAAGTAATTTGCGCTCCATTCAAAGTGTAATCGCCGGATTGCAGCAGCAGCATGCCGTTTTTGTATAGTTTGAGGCTGGACGCGGGGCTTGGGGCTGCCGCCAAAGTGAAGGTGGTGTTCGTGCCGTTAATTGCGCCGCCAGGTATCTCATCGTCGCTGAAAGCAGGCATGGGGGTGCTACCGCTCTTGCGGTAATAGGCCTGAAGAATATCGCCGGTCTTCGGAACGGCAACAGAAAGAAACGTGACGCTGCTCCCCGATAACGTGTAGTCAACGCCGTTGGTCTGGACCAATCCGTTTCTGTAAAGCTCCAGACTGGATGCCGGTGTCGGAGCAGCACTCAAAGTAAAGGCGGTATTTGTGCCATTCGGCGTACCGGATGGGGTTTCCGCATCAACAAATACGAACGAGAGTGTGGAAGATGTCGACGAAAGCCCACTGACAGTATTTGTCAGGTTCGACACGTTTGTCTGCAGGGTGCCGATATTGCTTGTGTTCGTGTTTACACTGCTGGTTAGTGTGTTCAGGCTGCTAGTTAGCCCGGTAACCTGCGACATCGCGATGGGAAGTGTCGCATACTGTGTGCTTCCGGAACCCGAACCGGAACCAGTGCCGGAACCCGATCCGGATCCAGAGCTTGATCCAGAACCCGAACCGCTGCCAGTTGTCGAAGATGTTCGTACACCAGCAACGCTGAGAGCGTTCGCGCTGGGTGGAACCTGCCACGTTTCCGTCCATTGAACGGTGCCGTCGCTGCTTGAATATACAACCTGGTAGTAAGAACCGGCAGCTGCCGTGGTAGTCGGAACCAGGAGAACGGAGAGCGCACCATTATAGATGCGAGCCGATGTGCTGAGCGGGGAAACTGTGCCGCTCACAGTTGTTGAATAGCCATTCCATGTAATCACGACGGTTCCGTTAAACGGGGTACCGTCGGCGTTATAGATCGTGTCCCGGATCTGGGTCAGGTTACCTTGCGCCACAGCGAAGGTCGCCGCAAATGTCGTAATCAGGAAAAGAAGTGATGCCAGTTGGCGGAATTTACGCATGAAGCCTCGTCAGAGTCGTCGCGCCGTAGTCCTACGTGCGATTTCAGTCAATCACGGAGAGGGAATGCAGCAGCACTAAGGGCGCTGCCGCGCGGCGGCCTTAATTGCCGCTAAACCGTTGGAATCGTGCGATTTGTGCTCGAGTTGAAAAATTCTGCCAAAGCTGTGATCGGAATCGCCAGCGGCTGGGACGCGGCAAATAACGGCGATTGCGTGGAACCGGCGAGGCTTTCGTAGAAACGGGAGCGATTTTGTTCGTAGAAAGATGTCGAGATTCGAGAAACGTTTCTCGAGAAAAGCTGCTCGAACGAAGCAACAGCCGATGCATTGTGCCGCTGTCCTTTGCCTTTACCTTTGCTTTCTGTCGGTTGCCGCGCTCGGCGCACCGCCAACGGCCAGTCCGCAACCCGCCGCACAGGACGCTGCAATTCTGCCCGTGCAGCGAGTGGGACCGGACGACCTGCTGACGATTGCGGTGGCGGATTTACCGGAACTGACGCGGAATTTTCGGGTTCGCGGCGACGGTACGCTTTCACTGCCACTGCTAAAGCGAAGTATCGCGGCGAAGGACAAATACACCTGGGAGATTGAAAACCAAATTTCGGCTGCGCTTGCGCAAGAGGAGATTCTGGTCAGGCCGGTGGTCTCCGTTTCGGTTGCGGAGTATCGCAGTGTTCCCGTCACTGTCCTCGGCGCGGTCCGGCATCCTGTCACGTTTCAGGCTGTCGGCGAGGTTCATTTGCTGGATGCTCTGACGCGTGCCGACGGTTTGGCCGACGATGCAGGACCGGAGATACTGATCAGCCGACCGCGGCTCGATGGAGCGCCCGGTCCGATCCAGCGGATCCCGGTCAAGTCCCTCATGGATGATGTCAACCCTGATCTGAACCTGCGGCTTCAAGGTGGTGAAGAAATCAGAGTGCCGCCGGCAGGGCGAGTTTTTGTGCTCGGGAATGTAAAGAAGCCCGGAGGATATCCGATTCAGGACAGCAGTGACCTTACTGTGATGAAAATTGTTGCTGAGTGCGAGGGATTGCTGCCGTTTGCGAGTAAGGAGGCCTATATTTATCGGAATAGGCGCGGAAACACGAGCCGTTCTGAGATTCCGATCGACCTTAGACAAATTATGGACAGGAAGGCGCCGGATGTGGCGCTTCAGGCGAACGATATTCTGTATATTCCAGACGACAAACATCGTAAGCTGACGGCGCAGACGGTCGAAAGGATCGCCGGATTCGGGATGGCTACCGTTTCCGGCTTACTGGTTTTCCATTGATGCCTTGCTCGAACCAGATTAAAGGATGAAAGAAATCGAGCTGCCCGACTTACCGGAACTGAATGACAAGCGTCGCATGCCGCAATACGTCGCGACGGTTCATCCCGAATTCGTTCTGCCGGAACCCGCTGTTCCCGCAATCCATTACTTGTGGGTGATTGTACGGCAGCGGTGGAAAATTCTTGGGTTTGTCGGAATTTCGATGCTCGCCACCTTTCTTTACTCGTCGCGACTGCCCAGAATCTACGAGGCGACCACCACCATCGATGTAGATCGCCGATTGCCCTCCGGAGTTATCGGTCAAGAGTCGAGTCAGGTGGCGGCAGCCGAGGACTCCGATCAGTTCCTCAGTACACAAGCGGAGTTGATCCAATCCGATGCGGTCTTGAGGCCGGTTGTCAAGCAATTCAATCTGTTTGAACGTGAGGCGGAAGCCGAACACCTATCTGTAGAAAAGGCGTTGAAATTGACGAGCGCGCCGGTGTTTCTTAAGAGCCTTCACGTACGACGCGCCCCGAATGCATACATTCTGAAAATCAACTATCGATCCGCAGACCCACAGTTAGCCGCCGACGTGGCGAACGCGGTTGCAGATTCTTACCTGCGACATACCTTCGAGATTCGCATCAGTTCGGCGGCGGCGCTCTCCGCATTTATGGAGAAACAGCTGGACGGGCTGAAAGCCAACATGGAGCGTTCCGGAATGGCGCTAGCTAAGTTCGAACAGGAACTGAACATCATAAATCCGGAAGAACGGACCAGCATCGTTTCCGCACGCCTGCTGCAACTGAATACGGAGTACACGAACGCGCAAACCGATCGGGTCCGTAAGGAAGCAGCACTTAAGGCGATGCAGACAGGCACGCTGGCTGCGGCGCAAGTATCTTCTCAGAGCGACGAGTTGAGCCGTCTCAATGACCGTTTGAATCAAGCGCAGCAACACTTCGCGACCGTCTCCACGATCTTCGGGCCAAACCACTCGGAATACCGTAAGGCCGCGAATGAAGTAGCGGAGGTGCAACGGCAGCTCGAAGATGCGCGGGACGACGTGGTGCAGCGGGTCGAGACCGAGTACCAAGAGGCGCTAGCACGAGAGCAGATGCTCAAGAAGGGTGTGGGCGAAACCAAAGCTGAATTCGACGAACTTAACAGCCGTTCCTATGAGTATCAACGGCTGAAGCGTGACGCCGAAGCGGACAAGGCTTTGTATAGCGACTTGGAGCGCAGAATCAAGGAAGCAGGCATCAACGCCGGGTTTCAGAATAGCTCAGTACGAATTGCAGACCTGGCGCGTCCGCCGCAATTACCGATATTGCCACGTACCGGCCTCAACTTACTGCTCGCGCTGGTTATCTCATCTGTGCTCTCGGTCTGTGCAGCAGTGCTTGCGGATGAACTCGACACCACTCTTAGAGATCCTGAGCAGGCGGCGCACGCGCTACGTGCGGTGGTAATCGGCGGGTTGCCATCAGTAAGAGCGAGTGAGCGTCTTTCGGATCCAGTAAGCCGCGGCAGGACGCGGGGAGCGCAACGCGGCAGTGACGAGGGCTCGGAGACAGCTATCCTTCCGTGTGCGACGTATCAACGTTCGTCGATTCAAGGTTCATTAAAGAACCGCGGGAAGCAGGGACAATCCAATCGCGACGGAGTCGTGTACTACGAGGAGGCAATTAGAAGCCTGAGGCACTCCATTCTGCTACCCGATTTCGAGCGCAGCATCCGGTCTTTGTTAGTGACCAGCGCCATGCCTGGAGAAGGAAAGTCGACTGCCATTATTCATCTGGGAATAGCACATTCTGAACAGGCTAAGCGGACGCTCATCATCGATGCGGACCTGCGGCGACCCAGCATTCACAAACGTCTTCATCTGGACGGGGTCACGGGATTATCCAATGTGCTGCTGGGAGAGGCTGCCTGGAAAGATGTGGTCGTTCAAAGCGCCTGGCCTGAGCTCAAAGTACTACCCGCCGGAATGGCATCGCGACGCGCTTCCGACTTAGTCGGATCGATGATGATTGACATTCTTGACGAGGCAGCTAAACAGTACGATCTGGTTCTGGTCGACGCTCCGCCGCTACTCGGATTTGCTGAAGCGATGCAGATTGCGACCGCGGTGGACGGCGTGGTGGTCATGGCACAAGCCGGCCAAACGAGCCGCAAGGCTGTTGCCACCGTGCTCGCAATGTTGAAGCGGCTGCGTGTCAGCTTCATCGGCCTGGTTCTGAACGAAGTAGACAGGAAGACAAGCAACGACTATTACGACTACGGCAAATATCACGAGTACTACACCGCCGCAAGCACGCCACAACAGGGCTGATAGCGGTGTAGAGATGCGAGATGAAGGTCGAGCCGGAACTGCCATCGACGGTGGAACAGAGCTTTCACGGGCGTCCGAGGAACGGCTCAACCGAAATATAGGCCAGCTGATTCCGCATCACCGCGATCTGTTAGGTGATGTTGCTTCCGTGTACGGGGTTCAGTTTGCAAATTATCTCTTTCCGCTGATCACTGTGCCTTACCTATCGCGAGTGCTCGGGCCCTCCGCTTGGGGGCTGCTTGCCATGGCCCAGGCGTTTGGGACGTACGGGCACCTAGTGGTGGAATATGGCTTTATTTACTCGGCAACGCGTGACTTAGCGCAGGCTTCCGACGAGCAGCAGGTCGCGGATGTTGTTGCGCGAGTAAGTGCTGCGCGGTTACTTCTGGCGGTTGCGGTTGTCGGGCCGGCATTTATCGCTTGGGCGTACATCCCTCTGTTCCGGAGTCACTCAACTTTGTTCTGGGCCGCTGTCGTTTCAGAGATTTTGAAAGCGGCGCTGCCGAATTACTATTTCTATGGCATTCGGAGAGTCGCGTTTGCTTCGATGCTCGATATTTCGGCGCGTGCCTTTGGCGTCCTCGGTGTCTTTTTTCTGGTCAGACAGCCAGAAGATGCATGGAAGTTTTTTGGCCTACAGGGAATAGGAGCTGTAAGCGCGCTGATATTTGCGCACTGGATCATCTATTCGAGATATCCGGCCCGGACGGCGAACTTAAAAGATGCGATCCGCATGCTACGGGATGGGGGAGCAATGTTCTTATTTCGAGGTTCGCATCAGCTTTATTCATCCGGCAACGCATTCATTCTAGGCTTATTCGCTCCCGCGCAGGCGGTAGGTTTCTACGCGGGCGGGGAAAAGATCAACAGCGCAGCCATAGGACTACTGTCGCCTCTCAGCACTGTAATTTATCCGCGAACTGCCGGTTTGGCAAAAAAAAACTTGCAACAAGCTGCGCGGCTGACCCAGCTATGCGTATACGCAATGCTCGCCGTGAGCATCGTGCTTGGAGTAATGATGTGGTTCGGGGCGAGTCCGATTGTCGCTATCATTCTGGGCCGCTCTTATCTGGCCTCAGCATCGGTTCTGAAGATTTTAAGTTTACGCGCTCCGTTGGCCGCCTGGACTTATGTATTGGGGTTCCAATGGCTGCTCGCGTTGGGGCTTGAGCGAGCGTTTCGGAAGGCGACCTTTGCCGCGATGGCAATCAACTTTCTCCTGGCAACTTGCCTCGCGACCCGTTTCACCTACATGGGAATGGCATGGGTGGTAGTAACTTCGCAAATGATCTTGGCCGCAGGGATTTATTTAATCTTGCGTAGGTCAGCACTCAGTCCGTTCTCGATGGACGTGACGGCCGAACATGCATAGCACCGTCACGCTAGAAACCCGTCACGCCGATGAGCCACTCGGCGCAGAGAAGGTACTTGGCCGCGTAGCCTTCTTGACAAACTTTATACCTCCATATCGCCGGCCGGTTCTTGTTGAGCTAAGCAAACGCTGCAACGAGATGTTAGTTATGCTTTCGACGCCGACGGAGGGCGACCGCAATTGGCATCCGGATTGGGAAGGATTGAACGTGAGATTGCAGAAAACACTGGTTTTCACGCAACGGTGGGCACATCCGAAGGTAGGTTGCGAGCGCGTTTCTGTTCACATTCCGGTAGACACGTTGAGACTGCTTCACGAGTTTCGCCCCGACCTAATCTATTCTGCCGAGCTTGGCCTGAGAACCGCATTTGCCTCCATTTACCGGAGAATGCGGCCGGATACTCGCCTCTTGGTTTGGGCGGATATCGCAGAATCGACGGAGCGAGGTCGAGGCGCCTTGCGCTCCGCACTCCGCCGCGCTCTTCGTGAGCGAGCCGACGGCTTTATCGTGAACGGAGCGAGCGGCACGCGATACATGAAGTCGCTTGGCGTGCCTGGTGAAAAGCTCTTCACCGTTCCATATGCGACCGATGTCGAGACGTTTGCATGGCGGATCCCGATGCGAAGGCACGGGCAGGTACATCGCCTCGTGTATGCCGGTCAGTTGATTGAACGAAAGGGGCTACTTCCTTTTGTCTATACGTTATGCCGATGGGCCGAGCAGAATGGCGGGCGTGATGTCGAGTTTCGGATCGCAGGTAGAGGACCGCTGCGGGAGCGGTTGGCAGATGTTCGCACACCAAAAAACGTTCGGCTTCAGTTAACCGGACCTGTACCATACGAGCGGCTGCCGGAGTTTTATGCAGATGCGGATGCGCTTGCGTTTCCGACGTTTGCGGATAGCTGGGGATTGGTGGTCAATGAGGCAATGGCTTCGGGACT
>JAFARV010000831.1 GCA_019245255.1 Acidobacteriaceae bacterium
GTAACCGGCGACTTTGCCGATCTCCGCTCCATACGGGATAAAGAGGGAGTCCTTACCGTAGCGCTCAAGATAATACTCGCGGATCCTCTCGGCGTCCGTCACTACCGCCGAAGCACTCCAGGTAGCGATCCACTCCGACATCAGATACCAGGCCTTTGCCAGCCGGTTCCACTTTTTACGATGCCGCTCAACCCCATCGACATTCAATGCCGTGGGCATGGCCAGCAGCCGTGGCGCCGCGGCAAAAACCGCATTTGCGGCATTGCAGTAGAGAACCGCGTCGAATCGTCGCATCAGCAGATCGAGTGTTGAGAGCGCGGTATGCGCGACTGTGTCGAGATATTTATGCCGAATCGTGGGGAGATAGCGAAGGTGCACACCTCGATACTCGGAAGCATGGTGCGGGGCTCGACAATAGACGGTCACGTCATGTCCCCTTTCGGAGAGCCGTACCGACAGCTCCTCCGCAAACGTCTCAAAGCCTCCGTAGTTAGCCGGAATTCCTCGCGTCCCAAGCAAAGCGATACGCATCACGAGGACGGCTGCGTTTTGACAGCGGAACTTTCTCTCCGGTTCGCACAAATCGGCAGGCTAACCGGTTGCACGGAAAACCAACCGCAAATGTAGTCCTCCGAAACCCGACGTTTCGGCATAATCGCGGCTCGCTTGCGAAAGGTTTGCCGTAAGTGCCGCAGGACAAACCAGAATGCAGGTACCGATCTCCACTCGCCGACGAGGCATCCGGCAATCACGGCACAATCGCGCAGGGTGATCGGGAGCCAGAAACGGCTGTACAGGCCGGGCGTCGTATTCTTGATCCGCAACAAGAACCGGTTCTTGACGGAATGCATGTTGACGATCGCAGGCACCGATTTTCTGTTCGAAGGTAGAACGCTCCGGACATGGTATGCGACCGCTTGAGGCACATACAGACACTTCCAACCGAGCAACTGCGCTCGCCACGCCACGTCCGCATCTTCGCGATATGCGAAGAAATCGGAATCGAAAAACTCACCGTCGATCGAGATGTCGCGAATCATCGCCTCTCTGAACAAAGCTGCGGCCCCAGTCGCGCCGAACACATACTCAGCCGAGTCGAACTGCCCTTTGTCCGGCAATTTGCTGCCGCGGTCCAGATGCCGCAGATTGGGAGTCATATAGATTCCCGTTGAGTCGAAAGCCGCTTGGGCTGGAATCAGGAAGTCTTCTCCCATGGCCAGCAGCTTTCCGCAGACGGTTCCAACATCCGCATCCCGCTGGCCGGCGTCGACCAGATCTGAAACGAAGGTGCGTGTCAGGCGCACGTCGGGGTTCAGCACCAGCACCCATTTGAATTCACCCGCCGCTGTGATTGCCTGATTCTGACCGGCTGCGAAGCCTATGTTTCGATCATTCGCGATCACAGTAATTCCGGCGTGAACCGCCCTGACCTGTTCCAGAGTGTCGTCACTTGAGGAATTGTCGACCACCACGACGGAAAGCCGCGCATAATCCTGATCAAGGACAAGATCCAGACATCGTCTGATGTACTTTGCGCTGTTAAAGGTGACGATCGTTACTGCAACAGGAGGCAGATCGCTCATCCAGACCGCACCAACCCGAAGTATAGCCGCCAGTACGGGTCAAATCCGTTCTGCTGCCTTTGCAGTGCGCGAATCTCATCTTCACTTTTGCGAAGGATTTGCTCGATCTTCTCGTGTGGCTGAGACTCCCTGCGCAACATATTCCACTGGCGCAAACCATCCCAAATTCCCCGGCAGGCTGCGAGAAAGTGGCCCTGGCGCAATGCTCCAAGTAGAGAAAGGACCTGTGCGGCCGCGATCGGCCATGCGAATCTCCGTAACGCTGCCGCGGGATAGTGCTTCGCGAGAATGAAAATCTGATTACGCGCAGTTAAGTAGAGCACACGCGCGGATTGCCTGCCAAGCGTGCTCTTGCTCATGTGAGTGGCAGTCGCCTCAGGTTCATACACACCGTCGAGATCCGTAAGAGCACAGCGCAAACCGAAGTCGACGTCCTCATAATACGCTTCGAAGCGCGTGTCGAGCAGTCCCACACGGTCAAAGACTTCACGCCGGAATAGCGCGGCTGTCATCGGAGCAAATGCCACTCGACGGCGAACACCCCATCCGGGCCAACTCTGCTCTCGTCCATATCCGCAGCGCCACGCGTGACCTCCCCGGCAGATCAGATCCCACGACCCATCGAGGCGGCCATCGCTACCCGGCTTCAAAAGCTTCCCGACGGCGAACCAGGCCTGCGTCTCTTCTGCCGCGCGAAGGAGTTTCTCGAGCCACCGGGGAGGCAGGACAACGTCGTTGTTGAGGATCAACACCCAGTCCGAGTCCGCCCTCCTTATTCCTTCATTTACCGCTGTGGCGAATCCCCGGTTTTCCGGAAAGCGTACCAATTCCGCACCAAACGCGACAGCAATTGCATCCGAGCCATCCTTGCTCCCGTTGTCGATAACGACGATCTGGTCCGGTGGGCGTGTCTGCGCTCGCAGGTTCATCAGAATGGACTCGAGCAGATCGGCCCGATTCCAAGTCGGGATCACCGCAGACACCCGCGCCATGTTCTAAAGCGCGATTCTGCCCTGGGGCGTTTGAGGGCCCGGTACGGAATCTACCGCCGCGGCGAGAGCCAACAAGCCGGACCGTCGGCGCTTCACTTCCCCTCGGTAAAGCTGAGCAAGCTTCATAGAGGCTTTGATCGCATCGTGATCCTGCTCTACCATGCGCCGCCCGCGATGGGCCAAGTCGGATGCGTATTCCGGATCCTTGAGCAGAGTGACGACGGAGCGTGCGAACTCCTCCGGTGAATCGGCCAGTTCACAATATTGCCCGCTGAAGCGCGCCAAACCCTCTGCCCCGAGCGTCGTCGATACGACTGGGATTCCGGAGGCAAAGGCCTCAAGCAATTTCACGCGCAACCCCGATCCGCTCAGGATCGGGCAAACTAAAACCGCGTACTTTTGTAACTCCTCCCTGATATCAGGTACAAAGCCGAGATTCCGGATGTTCGGATGTTCCAGTCTCTGTAGCAGAGCAGGCGGCTGTCCCGAACCCGCGACCACCAGTACGGCTTTCGGAATTTGACGGAGCACGTCTGCAAAGCTGTTATCGAGAAACCATTCGAGCGCCTCAACATTGGGCCGGTGCCGAAACGAGCCTATGAACAGAACCGTGTTCGGCTCGCGTCCCGCAGCGACGTAGCGGTATGCCGTTGTATCGATCACGGCGCGAACATCGCTATCCAAACGGCCCGCTAATTCAGGCGCAAATTCGAGCAAATACCGGGCGTTTTCCTCGCTGCAAACCTGTATCCGGGCAAATCGCTTCAGGTTTTCGAGCTCGTACCTCAATACCTGCATGTAAGCAACGGCTGTCCCAAGCCTTCGCTTCACTGCCAGCCTGCGGCCTAGCGACTGGAAGGAGATGTCGTGCTCGAACAGAAACGTGGGTATGCGCTCATAGTCACCGGCATACTGGGCGAGCATGGTGTATTCAACCTGGACCGCATCGATTTGGTGGAGAAAGATCGCGCGATCGATTGCCCACTGGAAATCGCGGTCCGCGAACTCATGCACGACCGCCGGCAAAGGGCTGCCTATAATTCTGCTCGGTTTGTGCTTTCGAACCAGGAACCTTGCAGAGGCGCAGATCCTGGTCAGCGGCTCTTGCGCGGGTAGTTCGCCGGCGTGCTCAACGAACGAGATCAGATGCACATCCACCTGTTCGCGAAGAGCTCGCAGCGTCTCCCGCATAAATACCGCGCCCCCGTGAATGGGAGGTTCAATCGGGTAAGGCGAGAGAAATAGAACCTGTAGGCGCCCAGGCGCCGGCTGTAACCGTGTATCGAAGCGGTCGCGGTAGTATCCGCCTCGCTGCCGGCACAGAGCCTCCCGATCTGAAACCATAGCGAGTTTCCTGGCGCGCCATCGCGAGCGCACGACCCTGGGAAGCGCTGCGACAGCGATCCACAGGCCGAGAGCCATGTGCATCCCCTGTGAACGCCCGAAGAGCGTACCCAGCACGGCAGTGATGATGCAATTCCAGAAATGCCGTGGCAATAGCCGCCAATCGTGGATGTTTTTCCAGCAGAAGAGTACGGCATTCTTCTTCAACACCGTTTCGATCCGCCGCTGGTTAAACTTCTTGCCAATGGTTCCGCGGTGTTCGTGGTAAACGATGCTTCGGGGCTGATACAAGACCTTCCAGCCGCGTTTCCAGGCTTCGAATCCGAGATCGGTGTCTTCATAGTAGAAAGGCGCGAGCAGCTCATCGAAGCCTCCGAGCTCGAGAAATTTGCGCCGATCGAATGCGCTTGAGCCGCCGCCGCCGTAAGCGCACGGAAATGCCCGGTCGACCTGATCGTCGATCCGATGGCTCACGTGAAAGCGGCCTTCTTCCCACCAGCTTTCGGTCAGCCCGGTTTCTTCGCGCCGCTTCAGCGGGTCAGGAAAAAAGATCTGACACGACACTGAAAAGACCAAAGGGTCTGAAAAGGGCTGGAGAAGAGGATCCAGAAAATCCGGCTCAACCCGCATGTCGTTGTTCAGGAGAACAACAATGTCGTTCTTCGCCGCCCGGAAGCCGGCATTGGAGCCGCCGCCGAAGCCCAGGTTCCTGGATTGCGGCAGGACGCGTACTTGGGGAAACCGATCGCGCAGGAAATCGGCGCTGCCGTCCACCGAGGCGTTATCCACCACGATGATCTCGTTTCCCGGGTTGCGCAGCACCGCTTCCATAACTGATGGAAGGAAGGCTTCGAGCAGGTGGCGGCCGTTCCAGTTGGGGATGACGACCGACGCCGCTGCCAAACGAACGGCCCCTTCAGAGGCCGCTGACTTTCGGCCAAATAGCTGAAAACAAAAGTCTTCTGCCGCTATGACCAGTGCCGCCAGCGCCGCGAGAAACGGGCTGAAAAGGCTGAGAAAAAACAGAAAAATGCCGTGGATTACCGTCATGCGATGCGCGTCACTCGGGTGTACTTTGCGGCCGGCAGCCGGCCAGTAGACCGCGCGATCTTTCTATTGTCGCCTCTCAGACCACGGCGTTTCTAAAGATCGTCTCCCGATAGAAGGAGGCACTTAGCTTGGGGTAGCGCTTTTGCGTCGCGTAATCGACGTAATAAAGCCCGAAACGAAGGTTGTACCCGTCGGCCCACTCGAAATTGTCCATCAGACTCCAAAGGAAATAGCCCCGCACTGGCGCTCCTTCCGAAACGGCGCGATGCAAATGAATCAGGTAATTGCGCAGGTACATGACCCGGTCGGTATCGTAAACGTGACCGTCAGGCGTGAGTTCGTCCGCAGAGGAACAGCCGTTTTCCGTGATATAGATCTCCTTGACTCCCCAGATCCGGCTGAGGTGTCTAGGGCCCCAATAGAGCGCCTCCGGGCCGATGAACAGCCAGGAAGAGGCCATATGGGGATACGAACGCGGGTTCTTAACGACCGCGAAGCCCTCTTTGGCATCGGCGCGCACGAACACGGCGGTGTAAATATTGGCCCCAACAAAATCCAGCGGGCTGCCGATGATTTTGAGATCTTCCGCCGTGAATTTGGGCGCGTCGCCACCCGCTTTGTGCAGGTATTCTTGCGGGTACTTACCTTCCAAAATGACGGTCAGGTATGCGGCATTCAAAATCCGTGTCGCGCGCTCGCTCGCGCGAATATGGTCCTCCGAATTGTAGGCGGGAACGCAAATCGTGAAATTTTCTGCCAAACCGACCTTCGTACCGGGCTTACCTTGTGCGCGAATGGCGCGAACGGCCAAGCCGTGAGCCAGCACGGCGTTGAATTTCGTTTGGTTTAACTGTCTCGGAGAAAGTTTCAGGCCGGGAGCAAACACGCCTGACGCATAGCCCATATCAATGAACGACGAAAATTCGTTCATCGTAAAAAAGTGACCAATGCGATCGGACAACTTGCTGGCCACGTAGCCCGCGTATTCGCCAAACGCCTTCGAGGTATCGGGCGACTGCCACCCTCCGAAGCGGTCCTGCAGCGC
>JAFARV010000171.1 GCA_019245255.1 Acidobacteriaceae bacterium
CTGCTCGGGCAAGCAATATATCGACCATAGGGCTCCAAAATGTTGGCACTCAGATGGAGTTTGGCTGCTCTCTGCTTATTCGTATTTGCCGTCTTGGCTCTGGCGAACGCCTACGCCCTCGGTGCAAACCTGTGCCGCAAGCATATATCAGCCGTACCATTTGTCGGTGGCATTGCTGGAATGCTGGGTTTCCTAGCGATCCCTATCGCTTCTTTCAACCACTGGTGGTGGCTGCCGCCGTTGGCCGATTACGGCAGCTTACCAGTAATAATCGTGTTCTTTGTTTCGCGTGTGAGGCAGTCGATGAAGTGGTGAGCAGCATCAGCCTGCCACTCCAGAGAACGTGAGACTGCTATTGGAGGAGGACCATATTTCTTCACCACAGGTTTTACCGGCCATCGTTTACCGTAGTCTCCGAATCAGGTGGACACCGGCACGCAACTGTCTGCCCGATCAAGGCCGCTGGACGTCATCCGACCTGGCGGGAGTTGCAGCCGTCGACCCGACGGACCCGCAGACGTGGAATGGGTACGCGTATGTGAGGAATAATCCGTTGGCGTTGACAGATCCGACGGGGATGGATACGAATTACGCCGGATACGAGCAGGGCGTTTGCCCGGCATCACAGGCCAATTGTCCGTTGAACGGTCCCCCGGTCGTAGGCAGCCCGACTTTCCCGGGCGAGCTTGGAACGGCATACCAAAACTACTCGGCTCTGATGAATGCGACGTACGGCGGACGGAGAAGGCAGGGTGCAGTCGTCGCTCTATTTCTTCCCCTCAACGTGGGAGCAATGGTTCGAGGCGATCTTCCACTCCCCTGACTCGCTGATCCAAGTGTCGCTGCAAATCACGGTACGCGCGCGGTGCGTGCCGTTGAGGGTTCCATCGTAGGTGAATTGGTAGTGTGCGATGGCGGTATTGGGACCGAAGGCCGCCACCTTCACGTCGCTGAGCTCGGCTTTGTTGAACTTGATGGACTTGTCCTGCATCTGCTTGATAGCCTCTGCCTTGGTCGCCCATTCGCCCCAGCTGTACCCCTCGACATAGCCGTCGGCCAGGTGCTGCTGATACCAAGCGGCATCGCTATTCATCTGGGCGTGGTGCATTTCTTTTTCCAGTTGCTCCACCTTAGAGGATGCCTCTTCGGCCTCCTGCGCGAGCAGCGTGATTCCCACTGCCAGCCAGCACACCGCCGCCAATGCGATTGTGATTTTCCGATTCATCTTAGTTTCCTCTCCTTGCACGTATTCTTACAGCGCGGCTGCAAGTATACACGGCTAGCGCGTGGCTTGACGGCGGAAAGCGACAGCGGGTCGCCGGAATTAGCCAAGCGGCCCGATGAGTCGGGACGAGGCGGCGAGAGTCGCCGTGCCACGAAACCGCGGGGTGAGCAGCCACTTACCGCTCGTCTGCCAACTGCGCCTCAGACCGGACGGTTCGTTCCGGCTTAGGCGAGGTCAGCAGCAACGCGTCGGTGGACGTGCTGCTCAAGCCAAACTTCGGGTTGATGTACTTCTGCAGGAATACCAGCTCCTTGTTCCACGCATCCAGACGATGCTCACGCTGCGCGAAGCCGTGCAATTCGTTCGGGTAAGTGAAGTAGTAGTACACCTTGTGATGCGCCTTCAAGGCATCCACAAACTGAACGGATTCGTATGGCGGAACCTGCGGATCATTTTCGCCATGCAGGATCAGAAGCGGAGTGCGGATCTTATCGACCAGCAGAAGGCTGTCGGCGCGGCGATAAACATCGGGCTTCTCAGCGGGTGACCCGCCCATCTTCATCATCCAGCGCACGGCCGAATTCCTATTGGTGCGTTCGACGAAGGTGGCCCGATCCACAACGCCGTACATTTCTATCGCGGCCGCGAACACCTCGGGATATCTCGTCACCGCATAGGCGGTCATGGTGCCGCCGTGGCTGCCGCCTCCAATAGCGATCCGCTTGGGATCTGCGATACCTTTATCAGCCAGGTACTTCGCGCCTGCCGCGACATCGTCGACTTCGCCGCCGCCGCTATCCTCAACGTTCAGATTGCGAAATTTTTCTCCGTAACCGTTGCTGCCGCGGTAATTCGGTTCGAGAACGGCGTACCCTTGCTGAGCGAGATACTGCGCCCATTCATCAAAGCGAAAGACATCCTGGCCTTCGGGGCCGCCATGCACCCAGAGCACCGCGGGATAGCGAGTCCCGCTCTGGAAGCCGCGCGGTTTGTAGAGAATGCCTGTGATGGTCAGGTTATCTTTGCTCTGCCACTGCACGCGCTCGGGAATTTGCAGCTGGCCGGCGAAGTTCAACGGCAGCGTGTGCGTCAGATAAATCGGCTCGGATGAGCCCGACAGGCGGACCGAAAGCAGGTCTGTCGGAGACAGTGGGCTGTTGCGGTGGAAATAAATGGTTCCGCCGTCCGGGCTCCAAACCGGGTCCGATTCAATCCCGGGAGTTGTGAAGCTCGTCAGCCGGTGCGCCGCGCCTTGATTCAGAGGCTGGATCCAAATGTGCGACTGCTCCGGGGTTTCGCGATTTGAGACAAACGCGATCGATGCGCCATCGGGTGAGAAGACCGGGTCGCGGTCTTCCTGTTCGCCGCTCGTCAGAGGATGCGGATCGCCCCCTGCTGCGGAAATGACGTAGACGTTATCCCATCCGGTGTTCTGTAAGACGATCGCAAGCTTGCTCCCGTCGGGCGACCATGCAGGGCGAGGGATGGCCCAACCACCTCCGCGATCGATGGGAGCGGTGTAGAGAGTCGCGGGTTCATCAGCGCGTCCGGACGAAGCGTTGAATTTGATCACTTGCAACTTGCCGCTGAAATACTTGGGCGCGCGTTCTATGTAGGCGATGTGGGACTCATCAGGCGACCAGGCTGCCGCAAGCGAATCGGCATCCGAGTTCGTTACGATGCTTTCGGTGAGTCCGTCAGGGGTGACTACCGCGACGTCAGCATGACCCCG
>JAFARV010000190.1 GCA_019245255.1 Acidobacteriaceae bacterium
GAGAACAGGTGTTTCGATTGTCATCGGTTGATCGGAATTCCAGGCGGCGGCTATTGCCTCGAATGCGCGCGACGCCGTCGTCTGATTTCGTGATTTCGCGATAAACAGCATTCTTGGCCGCGCCGCGCGTCTGGTGCGCGTGAGTCAGTGGAGAGTGTTCAGGCGGGCGCGGGCCAATCGACGCCCAGAATGAGCTTTCGGTAGCTGTGCGTAAGTTATAGACAATAGCCCTGGGATACCCAGTAATGCCAGTCCTCGATGGCTTCCCGTGTTGATTCGTCTGGATCGATGGCGTCCAGTTGGGAAAGAGGAACGGCCATTTTCCGCCCCTGCCAACGGATTTGCACAAACATGTCGTGCTCGCAGGCATCCTCGGCAGCCAGGTGAAAGACCTCAATAGTTTCGCCCTTCCGGAGTGGCGAGACGTTGTTTGCGGCGACACACGTTGCACGGAACGGGAAACTGATCTTGTCTTCCAGATAGTAGTACCAGCTCATTGCCTGCTCTTCCGGGCGGGCATCAACGATGGCTTCGTTGTGGATGCGCTCTTCCCGGACTGGGTCTCGCCTGGGCCGCTTCATTACTTCGCTCCCAGGATAGCGAGTTCGCGGAGGGCGGTCGGTTAAGGCACGCTCCACTTACTTCAGCTATTGTTCCATCACATCCCTGCCAACGCTTGTTGGCCAAGATCGGCTTCATTCTTCGATGTGACACACTCGAAGCGATAGCTGGAGGCGGTATCGAATGACAGTCTTTGTGGCAGGTGCGACTGGCGCGATTGGGCGTCCGTTGATCTCCGCTTTAATCGCCGCAGGTCATCATGCGGTCGGAATGACCAGTTCAGAATCGGGCCTGAAAACGCTGAGGGACAAGGACGCCGATGGAGTGGTTGTGAATGCGCTTGATTCTTCCGCCGTAACGGCAGCGATACAGAAGGTACGGCCCGATGCCGTAATCGACGAACTAACTTCATTGCCACGAAAATATACACCGGAGGAAATGCGTGCCGCCGCCAGCCGCGATCGCACACTCAGGCTCGAAGGCGGACGAAATGTACAGAATGCGGCACAAAGCGCAGGCGCGCGGCGCTATATTGTGCAGTCCACCGGTTTTTTCTATGCTCCGGGTCCCGGGCCTGCGGCGGAAACAGACTCGCTCGCGCTGAATGCCTCGCCCGCAATTGCAGGCAGCGTTCGGACTTACACACAAATCGAGGAGCGAGTGCTCGGTGCGCACGGTCTGGAGGGAATCGCACTGCGCTATGGGTTCTTCTACGGTCCAGGAACATACCATGATCTCGAGAATGGAAGCATCTCCCAACAGGTGCGGAAATGTGAGTATCCAGTCATCGGGTCTGGTCAGGGCGTGTCTTCGTTCGTGCACGTGGAGGGTGCAGCGGCTGCAACGGTGGCGGCGCTCGAAGCCGATCCAGGCGTCTATAACATCGTTGACGATGACCCTTCTGAATTAAACGTTTGGCTGCCTGCATTTGCAAAAGCAATTGGAGCGCCGGAACCCCCGCGCATCAGCGAAGAGGATGCCTTGAAGAACGCCGGGCCCGACGCTGTGTATTACGCAATGCATTTGCGAGGTGCTTCGAATGGAAAGGCAAAACACCAGCTTGGCTTCGCGCCGAGAAGATTGGAGTGGCTGGCGGCACGTGGCGCCACGGCGTAATGGCCGAGACTCACAAGAGCATCCGGGCCAGAGAAGCAGAGCACATGCGCTTCTCCTGTGCGCGCTGGGTCGCGAATACCGGCGTATAAATCGCACTTCAAACTGGAGCGGAACAAACCAGTGCGTCTGAGCGTAACTGTACTAAAGGCGCATGTCCGCTTCTTAACCGCTCATTTTTGCAGTCATCCAGATAGAATCGACCATACAGGAATGTCAAAACTGAAAAATGCTCGTGAGGGAGCTGAACCGGCGCCGCGCAAGACTCGAAACGGAATTGCGGAGTGGGCCGTAACCATTTTGCTCCTCCTGTTTGCAACAACGACACTCTGTCAAGCATTCGTCATACCGACGGGCTCGATGGAGGACACTTTGCTAGTCGGCGATCACGTTCTCGTAGACAAATTGGCCTATGCGCCGGCGAGCCCAATAAGCAGGCACCTTTTGCCTTACCAGGAACCGCAGCATGGGGACATAATCGTCTTCCGTTATCCGCCGGATATAAAGCAGACTCTGGTTAAACGGCTTATCGGGATGCCGGGAGATCGTATCAGGATCACTAACGGTGTGGTTTACCGGAACGGGAAAAGACTCAACGAGCCGTACGTGTATCACAAATATGCCTACGACCCTGCTCTCGATAACTTCCCCTGGCCGTGCTGCCGCGCCGTAAAGGAAGACGTTGCGCTTGAAGCACAACAGCAGATGCTTGACGGCAACGTTAGCTCAGGCGAGGTGATTGTTCCCCAGGGTCATTATTTCGGGATGGGCGATAACCGTGACAATTCGTCTGATAGCCGGTATTGGGGTTTTATTCCCCGTGAAAACCTGATTGGCAAGCCGTTCCTGATTTATTGGTCATATCGTGCATCCACGGAGGACTTAACGGGTGACACCGCAGGTTCGCTGCTGACGCACGCGATCGATCTGGGAGAGCATTTCTTTACCCGCACTCGATGGGAGCGAACTTTCAAACTCGTACGAGGGTTCCCTGACTCAGAACTGTCCAACCATCCGCTTCCCTTGAACCCTGGCCTATCCAATCCATAACGCAAATGGCCTCCCTGGGCGCGTACGCACAGTAAGATCGTCCGCGCCATACAGGGTTTTAGCGAACGGGTCGAGTGGGCCGCAGCCCACAAGGACACCTCAGGACAAGCCGCTGCGCTACTGTGCCGGGTACTCGACATAAAGGCCAAAGGTTGCCGTACGTGTTACCTCTCCGCCCGCGGCAATTATAGTCAAGTTATATTCGCCGGCAAGTGTGGACGTACCGGCGATGAAAGTTAACACAGATGTGTAACTCGGATCGGCCGGGTTCGGGCTGATCGTGTAATTCATACCCACCGGCACGCCGGCCACACTTAGTGTCACCAGTTGGGGCGTGCCTGTAATAAGTGACACGTTCG
>JAFARV010000192.1 GCA_019245255.1 Acidobacteriaceae bacterium
CTCCGCTTTCGCGAACGCTTGCATCCAACTTGCTAAACGTCTGCATTTCTTCCTTTGCTTCCGCTGCCCGTCCTACTGCGCGGTACGCTTGCGCGAGAGAAAAGTGAATTGTGGGCTCATTCGGATTCGTCTGTTCCGCCGCTTGCAGGTCGGCGATTGCCTCCTCATACCGATGTAAACGCAGCAACGCACGCCCCCGGTCGAAGCGCGCTTCCGTTAGGTTGGGGCATGCGGACAGTGCCTTAGTAATGTCCGTAAGTGCCTGTTCCGGATCTTTGCTTTGCTGCAAAAGAGTATCGCCAATTTTCCATTGGGCCATGCAGTTGCCGGGATCGTTACTTAATTCGGCTTCGAACTCATGGGTAGCCTCATCCCACCTGTAAAGACTCCAATATAAATCGCCGAGTTTGTAATGCGTTCCAGGTTGTCGTGGTGCCGCTTCTACAGCTTTCTTGTATTCGGCGAGTGCAGCCGGATAGTTTTTCATGTTCTCCATGATTTCTCCGGTTATTTCGTGTGCCCAAACAGAGTTAGGATCAAGGCTGTTCATTTTCGCAAGCGCCTGCTGAGCCAGTTGCGTATAAACGTTAGCCAGTAGGTACCAAACCTGCTGGTTGTTCGGTGCGCGAGTTTTGAGCTGCTCGAGGTGAGCCGCCGCTGCCTCAAATTCGCCCAGTCTGGTCAGATCGTTCACAAGGAACAATTCAATGTTGTTGTCCTTGGGATTTGATTGTAGGGCGGCCTCCAGCGGGGCTCGCGCATTCTTAACATCGCCCTCTTCGAATAGCGCCATGCCCAGCAGCGCCGTAGCCGACGGCATTTCCGGATTCATTTTGAGTCCGCGTCGGAGCACATCGGCCGCTTTCGCGTACTCGCGGCGTTTGAAATACAGCGCACCCAAATTGTTGTAGGCTGCAGCGATCTCGGGCGCACTGCGTATTAGCGCTTCGTATTTGTCGATCGCAGTATCCAGATCGCCGCGACGCTCGGCCGCCTGCGCTTCTTCGTGGAGTTGCTGCACCCAAGCATCTGAAGCCGACGCTACGGACTGCGCTTCTGAACTTACTATCGTCACGCCAACGACAGAAATCGCTAATAGAAGCTGCATTGCTTTTGAGCCGAACCACAGACCGGTACATAAATGACGACCTGGAAACGCCATTTGCCGTACATTAGCATAGGCCTTTGATGCAGCTGCCGAGCGCCGAAACCCCATGAGTGGTCGCAGAACAGTCATGAAAGGAAGCCAAGCAACGGCCCTACTACTGCTTGCCCTCGTCCCGATTGCAACGCTCCTTTCGGTGCCTGGCCATGACATCGGACCAATTCAGTTCCTTGATGTGGCAGAGAAAGCTGGGATTAATGCCGAGATGCGATGCGGCGGACCCGAGAAACGATGGATTCCGGAGGCCAACGGGAGCGGGGCCGCTTGGCTTGACTATGACAACGATGGACTCCTGGATCTTCTGATTGTCAACGGCTCCGAGATGGACGAGCTGCGCCAAATTATCGCCGGTAACGTTCCCACGCAGTCCCGCCAAGGCGTGTATCTCTTCCGGAATCTCGGAAATGGACATTTCGAAGACGTCACCAAAAAAGCCGGCCTGTTAAGCGCATACTGGAGCACCGGCGCAAACGTGGCCGATTACAACAATGACGGGTTCGCCGACATTCTGATCACAACCATAGGTCACGACTTACTCTACAAAAACAACGGCAACGGCACCTTCTCAGAAGTGGGGAAGACCTCCGGCATAAGTCAACAGGTTGCATGGCACACCGGCAGTGCATTTGGCGACTTCGACGGCGACGGATTCTTAGACTTGTTTGTAACTGGGTATGTCGATATTCATTCCCTCTCTCTAAATGAACCTGCTCCGGTGTGCGAGTATCTCGGGCTGAAGGTATTTTGCGGTCCTATCGGTTTAAAAGGGGAACACGTAGTTCTTTACCACAACAACGGGGATGGCACGTTTACTGATATTACAAAGCGGGCCGGATTAGATCGCGTACCTGCCGCACACGGTTTCACAGCCGTGTCCGGCGACTTCAATCAGGATGGCAGAACCGATATCTTCGTTGCCAACGATTCGGACCCGAACTTCTTATTCCTTAATCAAGGCAACGGGACATTCAAGGAATCAGCGCTGGAACGCGGCGTTGCTTTCAATGCAGACGGCAGGGCGCAATCGAACATGGGCGTGGCCGTAAGGCATCACGGAAGCGAAGGGACCGTTGCCATTCTAACCACGACGTTTTCGCAGGACTACTTTCCCTTTTTTAAGCAAGAGAAATCCGGCCTGTTTTCGGATATCTCAGCTGAGACGGGACTTGCGACCGCTACGATGCCATATCTCGGATGGGCGTGCGGATTTACCGATCTGGACAACGACGGCGTTCCCGAGCTTTGGACTGCGAACGGACACGTGTACCCAATGCATCCGCACTATTACCAACCGTTCACCGTTTTCAGAGATCGCGTCGGTAAATTTGCACAGATTTATAGTTATCCAGCCGTTCCCGACAATTCCTATCGCGGCGGCGCTGCCGCCGATTTTGACAACGATGGCAGGATGGACATTGTTGTGCTTCCCATTCGGGGTCGGCCGCTCCTGCTCCGGAATGCAACAACGAACCGAAACTCGTGGATTGGTCTTACGCTCCGCGGTACCCGCAGCAATCGTGATGCGATCGGAGCCACTGTTCGGGTAGAAGCTTGCGGCAAGACCCAGCTCGATAGCATCCAAAATGGAGGCAGTTACATCTCCCGCAACGATCCTAGATTGCATTTCGGATTTGGCTCGTGCGGCAAAGTGGATCGAGTAACCGTCACGTGGCCGAGAGGAGGCGTTCAGGTGCTGACAGATGTTCCCATGAATCGCTACTCGACGATCACAGAGCCGGGCTGATCCAGGTCACAAACTCGATTTCAGTGAGCGTTATTTTCCGCGAATACCATTGCAGTTTGACCGCAAGCGACGGATAGCGCGCTCACGAGTAACGTGTAAGGCTGGTACTAAAGCGCCATGCAAGCACAAGAACAAATCTTCTGGGAAGCGGTACGGAACCGTGATACGTCGATGGATGGCCGCTTCGTTTACGCCGTCACGTCAACGGGCATCTTTTGCCGTCCGGGTTGTCCTAGCCGGCGTCCCCGCCGGGATCGCGTCCGCTTCTTCCCCGATCCGGAATCCGCACGGCATGCCGGCTTTGAGCCATGCCGGCGCTGCAAGCCGCTCGAC
>JAFARV010000227.1 GCA_019245255.1 Acidobacteriaceae bacterium
ATGACGAACGGCAAACCCGCGAGCGGCGGCCCCAGTCTCGAAAATGTTGACGCGATCTTTTTTCTCGGTCACAGGGAGATCGAACTCGATGCTGACGAGAAGGCTGATCTAATGGCGTTCGTTCACGACGAGGGAAAAGGATTCGTAGCGGCGCACACTGCATTAACAGCGTTTGAGTCGTGGCCCGAGTTTGGCGAACTGCTCGGCGGCCGCTTTGCCGGTCATCCCTGGGGAAACGTAGAAGGTCCGGTAATCAATGAGGAACCGAACTTTCCGGCAACTAAGCACTTCCCGCAGATATTCACAATCAAAGATGAGTTTTACCTGCCGAAGGAGTTCTCCCGCGACAAAATAGACGTGCTTCTGCGGCTTGATGCTAGAAAGCTCGAAGCCTCTCAGTCACCCGTCGAGAGCAGCGCCGATGTACCTTTAGCCTGGGCAAAGATGTACGGCAAGGGCCGTGTTTTTTATTCTTCTTTCGCCCACGATGCAAGTACATGGGACAACCCAGCTATTCAAAAAATGTATCTGGAAGCTATCAAGTGGGCCCTCGGCCTTACAGATGCTCAAGTGGAGCGTCACGCGGTGCGAAATCCTGAGTCAGTCGACCAGAGTAAATAACGGGCCTGCGAACCGAAAGGCTCTGGAGACTAGACTCACGCCTCGAACCCTAGGTACTTGGGTTTTACCGTGTCAGTACGGTTGATTGATTGTGATCCAACTTAGACTCGGTGCAGACTCTCGTTAACGGCGCCCGTACGCATGATCAGTCATGTTACGGCTCGAAGCGTCGCGTTGCGTTAGAAGCATCGGGCAAGGGGAACAACAATGAAACGGCTGGTAAGTCTGGCTTTGGCCCTGTGGCTGTTTTGGGCTTCCGAACCGGATTTCGCGGAGCGTTGGCATCATTGACTGCGCGCCAAGTCACACCGGATCACGCCCGATTGATTGCCGGAACTGGTGGCGTTGTCGGCGTATGGTACCTATTCGCCAATGCTCGGGGTATCGAAGTACTCAATGCAATGTGGCCAGACGAATCGCAGGGCTTCATGCCGACCGTAATCGGCGAGATGCTCCAGCAGGGCTTAGCGGAGAAGACTGCACGAAGATTGCCGGCGGAAACTTTCCTCGCGTGTTTCAGAAATGTACAGAACGGACAGAAAGCTAATCAAGCCATGGAAAGAAGAACAATGCAACGAATGAAACGTATTCTTGTGTTCGCCAGTGTGTTCACCGCGGCTCTCACCATCATCGCGAGGATGGTGTGGTCGCAAAATGGCAGCGGCCCACATGCAATCACAATCAACCCGGATGGCTCGGTCAGCATCGTGAATGCCGTCGTGCCTCTGCCGACACTCTTGAGCCAGGGGGCGAGGCGAACCTGCGGGGCTCACTTAAGCCAATACGGTGGCGTCAAGGAGGTTCAACCTCACCTGCGCCACTCCCGGGCGACGACAACGCTCGATGTCTACATCCAAGAGATTCCAGAAGCAGTGCGGCGGGCAGTTGAAGACCTGGATGCCGCGCTCACCACATCGGATCGTGACGACGATGATCAAAATTCTTGATTTTTGCCCAGAATTTGCACACAGTAGAAGAAGGCTCACGAATGTCACCTGCTTCTAAGTCCAAATGGGCCAATAACTTATTGGTGGGCGGTCACGGGATCGAACCGCGGACCTCCTGCTTGTAAGGCAGGCGCTCTAACCGGCTGAGCTAACCGCCCCCGTACCGGGCTCTTTTATTCTCGCATCTTCCCAGTCCGAACTACGCTCCAATCAGGCGCGCATACACGCTCCTCGCGACGCCGGCGTCCGTCGTACCCCGCACGATCGCCCGGCCATCCGGGAAAATTGTCACCTGATATTTGGGCAGGTCGATTCGCAAAGCAAACTCGTTCACGCGCACCTCGCCTACGGACCGCAACCGCCCAGCGAGTTCGTCTAGCCGTATCGGCCGATCACTCTCGTGCAATTGAACCGCATTCCTCCCGCACAAGCTGATGGGCACACGGCGCTTGCCCTCCAGGTACTCGAAAATTCGCTTGCCGCAAACCTCGCACTCGGGGTCGCGAACTCCCGCAGAGACTTGCCGGCTCACGCCTTTCCAAAGATCAAACGTATGTAGGAGGCAGCTGAAATCCGGCCATCCCACGATCAGCCGCAGCGCCATCGCTACCTGCATCGAAGCAACACTGGCGGTAACGGGCGCGATCACACCGTCCACATCGCAGGTCGGCTGGAACCCGGTTGGCGCCTCCGGATAAACGCAAGCAAAGCACGGTCCGCCGCCGGGCACGATCGGCATTGTGATTCCATAGCTGCCAATCGCCGCGCCGTAGATCCACGGAGTGCCGCTCTTCACACTGAAATCGTTGATCAGGAACCGCGTCTCGAAGTTGTCTGTGCCGTCAAGGATGAGATCGCAGCCGGCCAACAGATCCTCCGCATTTGATGGCGTCAAATCGGAAACGTGCGGCTCGACCGAAACGTCCCCATTGAGTTCATGCAGTCTTCGTGCCGCCGCTACGGCCTTCGGAACCTCATTCCGCGCGTCCCCTTCATCGAAAAGCCATTGACGCTGAAGATTCGTAAAATCAACATAGTCGCGATCGATCAATCTCAAAGAGCCGGCACCCGCACGTGCGAACGCCTCAGCCTGAAAACTGCCCAACGCGCCGCAGCCGACTATGCACACGGCTGCGCGCCGGATCCTTTCCTGTCCGGCGACGCCGATTGGACGAAACAGAACTTGCCGCGAGTATCTCTCCCTTTGGTTGCACTCCGTCGAACGCGAAGCTTCGTCTAACTCGTGCTCTACGCTGCCGGACGGAAGCATATAGGACGATGGTAGCAACGGTGCGCTCCATTACCCTGCGAAGCCTCCCGCTTTTCGTTCTCACGCTGGGTCCTATAACTTTGGGGATCGCGAACGCCGCCGATAACGATCTGCTCGATCAGGCTCTACAGTATGACGGCCAGACAATCGGCAGCATCGAATTCGAGCCGCAGCCTCAACCTTTAGAGAACTCCGAGCTCTTGACGTATCTTCCCTTTCAAAAGGGATCGATTTTTCACGCGCGCGACCTCCCCGCGGCAATTCAGGCTCTCTTCTCATCGGGCCGCTTTTCAAACATATCTGTGGATGGGCGCACGAATAACGGACAACTTCAGTTACGCTTTCTGACGGACTCCGCTTACTTTGTCGGTCACGTTTGGATTTCAGGAATCAAAGCTCCACCCAACGCGGGCCAGCTCTCCGGCGCCGCGCGGCTCAACTTAGGCTCGCGATATCTCGATTCTGAGCGTCAGAGCGCAGCCTCCGCAATGACCGGACTCCTGCGCGAGAACGGGTTGTATCAGTCACAGATCGAATCCAAAGTTACCTACGATCCGTATACTCAGCAGACATCCATCGCATTTCAGATCGAACCCGGAAAGCGCGCCCATTTCTCGCAGCCGATAATTACCGGGGACGCTGAGCGGACCACCCAACTCATACGCGCCACACACTGGCAACGCTTGTACGGATTGAGAGGCTGGCATGAATTCACCGCCGTACGTCTCGAGCAGGGATTGACGAGTCTCAGAAAGTACTACGCCAAGCGCGATTTTGTTCGTGCCGACGTGCGTTTGAACCAGGTCACATACAGTCAAAATACCAACTCTGTAACTCCGCACCTGACCGTAACTCCCGGCCCACAGACGGTTGTCACTTTGCAGGGGGCGCGGTTGAGTCGGCGAAAACTCCACGAACTTATTCCCATTTATCAGGAGCGGACCATTGATCCTGAATTGGTTGCGCAGGGCCAAAGGAATCTCGAAAATTATTTTCAGTCGTTCGGATACTTTCACGCGCAGGTGAAGAGCGAGACTGGGACCGATTCGGCGACCAGCGTCCACGCTATCGTGTACCACGTCACCCGCGGGAATCGATACAAGGTCGTTGTATTGAAGATCGACGGGAATCGCTTTTTCCCTGAGGGCGCAATCCGGGAGCGATTGTCGACCGTGCCGGCACAATGGCCGCGCTTTCCTGTCGGACACTTCAGTGACCAAACACTTCAGGCCGACCTTCAGGCCATCGAGCAGCTTTACATGTCCAATGGCTTTCGTAACGTCAAGGTGACTTCCCGCGTTCTTGACGATTTCGGCGGGCGGCAGCACAATCTCGGTATTTTCTTCCACATAGAAGAAGGGCCGCAAGCGCGGGTTGCTGCCCTTACGATCCGTGGTGTATCGGACCGCGATCGCAATGTACTTAGCTCGATACTCTCTGCAACTCCCGGGCAAGCTTTCAGCGAAACGACCGTCGCTTCCGATCGCGATAACATCCTGAACTACTTCTATAGCCGCGGTTATCTGAATGCCAACTTCGAATACAGTGGTATTGCTGAGTCGAGGCCGACTGAGGTCATACTTACTTACGACATATCGCCCGGACCGCAGGCCTATGTTCGTAACGTTCTTGTAAGCGGGCTGGAGACAACCCGAAGTAGGCTTGTCTACGATCGCATTAACTTACAGCCCAACCAACCACTGTCGCTCTCGGATGAAATCGCAAGTCAACGTCGATTGTACGATTTAGGCGTGTTCGCACGAGTCAATACGGCCCTTCAGAACGCAGCTGGCGATGAGAAGGACAAGAATGTGCTGTTTGATATCGATGAGGCTCGCCACTATGCTGTTAACTTCGGCATTGGCGCTCAGATCGCCCGCATTGGTGGAGGAGTTACAACCCTCGATAATCCCGCTGGCACAACAGGTTTCGCTCCTAGAATCGCGCTTGGCATCACGCGCGAGAACCTGCTGGGCCTCGGACAGACGCTTGGTTTGCAGGGATCACTATCCACCATCCGGCAGCGTGCGGCTTTAACTTACTTTATCCCACAGTTTGTATCAAATGAAAATCTCAGCCTTACAACCACGGTGTTGATCGACTATTCAAACGATATCCGGACTTTTTCCGCTCGCCGCCGTGAAGCATCCGTTCAGCTTGGGCAACGCTTATCGCGGGCCTACACACTCCAATACCGTCTGGTATTTCGGAACGTCACAGAAAGTAACCTCAAAATAAACCAGTTATTGGTACCGCTCCTGGCACAACCGGAGACGGTCGGTCTTGGCGAGCTGTCTTTTATCCAGGACAAGCGCGACGACCCGACGGACGCGCACCATGGCATCTACACAACCGCCGACCTCAGCTATGCGCCTTCAGCTTTGGGTTCGCAGACAGAATTTGGCCGTGCACTGCTGCGAAACTCGACTTACCATGAGTTAAAGCGGGAAATCGTGCTCGCGCGAAGTACACAGTTTGGAGTTATGGCCCGGACCGGCGGCCGGCCTGCCATCCCACTGCCCGAACGAATCTATTCTGGTGGATCCACTTCTATTCGGGCGTTCCCTGATTTTCAAGCCGGTCCAAGGGATCTCGTCACAGGCTTCCCATTGGGAGGACAAGCCCTTTTCATTAACAACACTGAGCTGCGATTTCCACTGTATGGAGACAATCTCGGCGGAGTGCTGTTTCATGATGCAGGGAATGTTTATTCCTCGGTTGAGGATATGAGTTTCCGATTTCGTCAGTCCAATCTTCAGGACTTCAACTATCTTGTGCAGAATGTCGGGCTCGGAGTTCGATACAGGACTCCGATAGGTCCACTGAGGGTCGATCTCTCATTCAGTCCCGATGCCCCTAGATTCTATGGGCTGAAAGGAACACTGCAGGATTACTTAAATGGGACTGCCGTCGCCCAGGTGCAGAAGATTAATGCTTTTCAGTTCCATATTTCACTCGGCCAGGCATTTTGAGATGCGGCATCTCATTGCACTATGCTGCGCCACTCTAACCGTTGCGGCCGTATTAGATCGCGTCGAGCTTGTGGTGGGCCGGCGAGTAATCACGGAACTCCAATTGGAGGAAGAGATGAAAGTCACCTCATTCTTGAATGTCGGGAACAACTCGGAGTCGGCCCCGGACCGGCGAGCAGCGGCCCACCGGCTCCTCGAACAGGCTCTCATCGCACGTGAAATGGAACTGGCCCGTTTCCCTCCACCGGAGGAATCGGCCGTGAACGCCGCGCTCGGGAGGATCAGAGCCCAGTATTCATCAAATGGCGCATTTACTACGGCTCTCTCTGTGCACGGTATAAATGAGCAAGTCCTGGAGCAACACATCGCGCGGCAAATATCCATGCTCCGCTTCATCGAGTACCGCTTTCACCCTCAGCTTGCTTTCTCCGATTCCGATCTGCAGACCGCATATCGTGAGTATGTAGCAGATTGGAACGCCTCTCATCCAAAAATGACGCCCCCATCTTTCGATGAAATACAATCCGCTATAAGAGCCCGGGTGCTGGAACGGCGAACCGATGCGGCGCTTGATGATTGGATCCGCGAAACCCGCCGTCAGGTGAATGTCGTATATCTCGATCGTACTTTGGAACCGCCGTCCACCGGCAGTGCGAGTGAGTCGACAAAATGAGCAGCCGTGAGCGGTTTCAAGTTGCGCTCCTTTCAGTGGCTCTTCTGGTTATCGCTCTTGTTGGTGTCACCGTTCTGACCTTTCGCAGCTCCTGGTTCGCCAACTTGCTGCGGACCAGGGTTATCGCCGCGATTGAGAACACTACCGGTGCTCGTGCCGATGTCGGAAAACTGACCCTGGAGTGGCGCACCTTTAAGGTAAGACTTGAAAGGGTTACTTTACATGGAAGCGAGCCTTTTGGCGCCTCCCCGCTGTTTCACGCAGATACGATCGAGGTTGGCCTTACTGCATCGTCGCTCTTAAGCCGGGAAGTACGTCTCGACTCTCTTATTATCGAGCGACCGGGCATTCACATCATCAGTTATCCCGACGGGAAAACGAACTTCGCATCGATCCTAAGGCATCGCGCTGAGCTTGAAAGACAAGCTCTCAGCTTCAGAATAAGTGACTTCGATCTCGTCCGCGGTTCATTGTTGCTGAACGCAACGAGATTACATGTTGGCTTTAACATTCATCAACTTACAGCATCACTTAATTACATCCCGTTGGATAGACATAATCCAACTTATCTCATTGCTGTTAGTTCACCCGCCGCAAAGCTTGAGATAACCGGTCGGCAAGTTAACAGTGCAATCGAAGTTAGAGCGCGGTTTAAGGGTAATCTGTTAAGCTTGGACAGCGCAAGGGTGGCCACTTCAGCTTCCTATGTTACTGGGAATGGCGCCTTACAAATTAGCAGTCCCGTATCTGTTCAGATGCGCTTGGATGCAAGCGTTGACGCGTCGGACATTGCTCCATTCTGCCCCAATCTGAAACTGAGAAGCGGGCGCTT
>JAFARV010000433.1 GCA_019245255.1 Acidobacteriaceae bacterium
CCCTGCTGACGAATGTGCCGCAGATAATCATCCGCCAATACCCGGCTCACGTGTGGACTGAAGAACGCCTTGCCCGACGAAACGGCTCGAACCGCCTGTATGAGATCCGTTTCAGCCGAGTCCTTTAATAAGTAACCTCGCGCTCCCGCTTTGAGCGCGCGCAAGATATACGCTTCATCGGAATGCACGCTCAGAATAATTACTGCCGTCCTCGGGTGAGTGCCGCAAATTCTCTTAGTTGCTTCTATCCCGTTCAGAATCGGCATGCCGATATCCATCAGCACGATCTGCGGATGTTCCCGATCGACAGCTTCCATCGCTTCACGTCCGTTGCTCGCTTCCCCGATAACCGCGAAATCCGATTCGCGCTCAAGCAGCAGGCGTAAGCCTTTGCGTAGGATCGTGTGATCGTCCGCAATTAAGATTCTGACCGGGTTCACAGCGCAAATGCCTCATCCAGCCGCGCCAAGAGGCAACCCTACTTTCAGCGTGGTTCCGATGCCTGGAAGTGACTCAATACTGAACGAACCGTTCAGCCGCGTTACCCTTTCCTCGATTCCGAGAAGACCCAGGCCCCTGTTCCGCTCCGGCACGAATCCCTGACCGTCGTCGTGAATGGTAAGCGATAGCAAGTCTCTATTCTGCGACAGCTGGACCTCTGCGGTCTTCGCATTTGCATGGCGCGTTACGTTCCGAAGGGCTTCCTGGACGACTCGATACACACACGTTTTGTGTTCCTCGGGAACGTTTTCGCTGACAGATCCAGCATTAACGGTGACTCGCAGGTTATGCGTTCTCGAAACTTCGCGCGCCTGCCATTCGAGCGCGGGGATCAGCCCCAAGTCATCCAGCATGGAAGGCCGAAGAAGAAGCGACATGTCGCGCACAACCGATACCGTTTTCTCCGCCAGACGCCGGATGTCTTGCAACTGCTCCTTGGATTCGACGATCGTACCTGGCGCCAAACCCGCTGCCACGTTGCCGATCGCGAGCGACAATGCGGACACCGCTTGGCCGATCTCATCGTGCAACTCACGCGAAATCGCACGCCGCTCGGACTCCTGAACCTCGAGCAATCTGGCGGACAGCTCGCGCAAGGCCGTCCTGGCCTCCAGCACCTGCTTGAATCTTTCCGCCGAGAGGCGCTCGAGATCCAGGACGCGATAAATGCTTCCTCCCGCAAGAACTATTCCCAGAAGTAACGTGCCGATCAGGAGACCGACAAGGTTTGTACGGAAGCTCGAGAATAACTCGCTTACCTGCCGGTTGCCGGCCTCCAGTTCCGTCTGGTTGAAGCGGCTGATCTGATCCGCGAGGCGGACGATGATCATGCGCCGCGGCAGTAGAGAGGTTTGCATGAAGGCATAACCAAACCGTCGACGCTGCGCGGAATCCCAGTGAATCGCAGGCGTCAGGGACTCAAAGTAGGATCCGACTTCGTTTGCGAACTGCTCGAACGATTGACGCTCTTCCGGGTGAAGCATGCGCCGGTATGCGGAAATCATCGATCCGATCCGCGCGCGCACATCCTCCAATTCTTTACGGTGCAGGTCAGCGCCCTGCTGGTCCGGATCGAGCAGGAAGTCGCGGACGTACGTGCCAGACAGATACAGATCGGAACGCAATTGCTGCAGAATGCGATCCCGGTTCAAATAGTCCTGGCGGATGCTGTCATTCCGGGTTTGTATTCTCTTCAGCACGGAAAGCGCATTCAAACCGGTAAACGCCAGCAGCAATAGCAATCCGCCAAAGCCCATCAGAAGAAGCCGTCTGGTTTGGCCGCTGTCGATTCTGGCGCCGCGCTCTCTCACATCTAATGCAAGGCGCCAAGCGAGTACTCGAGCGTTGCATAGGCCTCTTGGTAGTCGTACTTCGCGTTCACGTTCTGTACTTGCGCCTGTGTTTGGGCCAACTGCGCTTGCGTCAGCTCGACAATTGAGGCCAGTCCAAGATTGTATCTGCCCTGAGCCAGATCCAGCGCGAGGTTCGCCTGGCCGAGCAACTCCGCGGTGGCAGCTATTGCCTGGTACGACGTTTGCGCACGCGCCCACGCGGCCCGCACATCACGCGCGATGCGGTCCTGCATATCGCGAATTCGCTGATCGGTTGCCTGCAGCTGGTATTCGGCTGCCTCTCGCCGCGCAGAAAACAGATGCCCGTTGAAGACCGGAATCTGAACGTTGATCGCTGCGGCCTCGTAACCTTCTCGTATATCCGGGTTCGCGTTTCCCGGATTGATGTAGGGCAGCGCGCCTCCCACGCCCAGCAGACTTACCGTGGGCCGTTTGAGATCCCGTTCCGCATACAAGAATTTCTGATCGGCTTCGTGCTGCAAGCGCAAACTGGCCAGTTCCGGGCGATCCCGGAGCGCTTGAGCAATCAGAGGATCAGGAGTGGCGGGCGGACTCGGAGCAGCCGGCTCTTCCGTCAGTTGATATTGAACAGCCTGATCGGTTCCGAGCGCCTGAGCGAACGCGGCATATGCTCCCGTCAGCTGGTCCTG
>JAFARV010000494.1 GCA_019245255.1 Acidobacteriaceae bacterium
CGCTAGTACAAGACGCAACCCGTCTAGACGGTGGCACTTATGTTTGAACGGTATACCGAAAAAGCACGCCGCGTGATCTTCTTCGCGAGGTATGAGGCGAGCCAGTTCGGAAGTCCTTACATCGAGACTGAGCATCTGCTGCTTGGCCTGCTGCGCGAGGACAAAGCGCTTGCGAACCGGTTTCTGCGTTCCCACGCAGCCATCGAGTCGATTCGCAAGCAGATTGAAGCCCACACGACCGTGCGCGAGAAGGTGTCGACCTCTGTTGACCTTCCCTTAAGCCACGAGTGCAAGCGTGTGTTGGCATACGGAGCAGAGGAAGCAGAGCGGCTCAGCCATAAACATATCGGGACTGAGCATCTGTTGCTGGGCCTGCTTCGGGAAGAGAAGAGCTTCGCGGCAGAGATTCTTCACGAGCGCGGCCTGCGGCTGTCCGCAGTGCGCGAGGAGATTGCCCGATCGGCTTCGGAAAAGACCAGCGCGAGCCGCCCCAAGGAGAGCTCGCTTCTCGCGGAGTTCAGCCGCGACCTTACGCAGGCCGCGGTAGACGGCATGCTCGATCCTCTGATTGGACGCGACTCGGAGGTGGATCGCGTGGTGCAGATTCTGTGCCGGCGCACCAAGAACAATCCGGTGCTAATCGGCGAGCCCGGCGTTGGAAAAACCGCCATTGTGGAAGGGCTGGCACAACGCATTGCGGATGGCGATGTTCCTTCTTTTCTTTCCGACAAGCGCATCCTCGCGCTCGACCTGTCGCTCATTGTGGCGGGCACAAAATACCGCGGTCAGTTTGAAGAGCGCCTGAAAACCATCATGAAGGAGTTGATGGAAAATCAGAACGCCATCATCTTCAGTGACGAGTTGCATACGCTGGTGGGCGCCGGCTCTGCCGAGGGCTCATTGGATGCAGCCAACATTCTCAAGCCTGCTCTTTCGCGCGGCGAGATCCAGTGCATCGGCGCAACTACGCCGGCCGAGTACCGGAAATCGATCGAGAAGGACCGGTCTCTCGAGCGCCGTTTCCAGGCTGTCAAGGTTCCGCCGCCGACCGAAACAGATGCCATTCGCATCCTGTTCGGCATAAAGGAGCGCTATGAGAAGTTCCACGCGGTGGCTTATACGGACGAAGCCATCGAGTCGGCCGTCTACACCTCGACACGATTCATTCCTGATCGCTTCCTGCCGGACAAGGCCATTGACTTGATTGATGAGGCGGGTGCGCGGGTAAAGCTTCGCCAGACGACTCTGCCGTCCGAAGTCGCTGATATCCAGAAGCGGATTAAATTCATCGTCCACCGTATGGAGAACGCGATTGCGAACCACGAGTTCGAAAAGGCTCGCTTCTACTCCGACGAAGAGCGCAAAGAGCGAGAAAACCTCCGCATTCTGCGGGAGAAATACAACCTCGACGATACCTCAACCGGGGTCGTGAGCAAGGACGATATCGAAGATGTGGTGGCTCGCTGGACCGGCGTTCCGATGACCGCAATCAAGGAGGAAGAAATCAACAAGCTCCTCCGCATTGAAGAGGAATTGCACAAGCGCGTCATCAGCCAGGAGAAGGCGATATCGGCGCTATCACGGGCGATTCGCCGCTCACGCGCGGGCCTCAAATCGCCAAAGCGGCCATCCGGTTCGTTCCTGTTCCTCGGGCCGACGGGCGTGGGTAAAACGGAAGTTGCGCGCGCGCTTGCCGAATTCCTGTTCGGCAGCGAGAAGTCGCTCATTCGCTTCGATATGTCGGAGTTCATGGAGAAGCATTCGATCTCCAAACTGATTGGTTCGCCTCCGGGATATGTGGGCTACGAGGAGGGCGGGCAACTGACCGAGCGTGTCAAGCGCGCACCGTACTCGATCATTCTGTTGGATGAAATCGAAAAGGCTCACCCCGACATCTACAACATTCTGTTGCAGGTATTCGAGGACGGCCAGTTGACTGACGGTCTCGGGAACACGGTTGATTTCAAGAACACGATCATCATCATGACTTCGAATCTGGGTGCTCGGTTCCTCGATAAGCGGGGCCAGATCGGATTCTCGGTTCACGCAGACACTGGTATCCCGCAGAAGATTGAGGATCAGGTGATGAGCGAAGTGAAGCGGGCGTTCAACCCCGAGTTCCTGAACCGGCTTGACGAGGTCATTTTGTTCACCTCGCTAACGGATGAAGATTTGATCCGTATCATCGACCTGCTGGTGGAGCAGATCAATCTGAATCTCATCGCCAAGCAGATCCGCATTAAACTTCAGCCGGAAGCGGCGAAGTACATTCTCGATAAGACCTGCAGCGACCGCAGCTACGGCGCTCGCCCGCTGCGGCGAGCACTGCAGAAATACATCGAGGATCCGCTATCTGAAGCGCTGATTCAAGGCACGCTGCCACGCCCGGCAGAACTCGACATCTACCTGGGCGAGGATGGCATCTACTGCCGCCAAGTGGGCGATCTCGAAGGCCAACCGGTGGCTGCCGGCGGAGCCTCTGAGGTAACTGCAGCGGGAACTCCGCTGTACATGTTCAGCTAGAAAAACCGGGAGGGAGCGGGAGCGCGGAAGCAGGCGCTCCCAGCTTCACCGGTAAGTGATGGCGCCCGGCGGTTAACTCCTGCATTAGCGACAACTTCAAAACCGGAACCTACGCAAAATAGAGAGGTGCCCCGAGTACTGGCGGTCGAGCACCTGAGCAAGCACTACGGACAGAAGATCGCCGTCGACGACATCTCGTTTGAGGTCGCGCAGAACGAAATTGTTGGCCTCCTCGGTCCGAACGGAGCCGGCAAAACCACAACAATCAGCATGATCCTCGGTGTGCTCGAGCCCACTTCGGGCAAGATCACAATCCGAGGGATCGACCTCGCCCGCAAGCGGGAAACCGCCCTGCAGCGAGCGAATTTCTCGGCTGTGTACGCGCCTTTGCCAGGGAATCTGACGGTCTATCAGAACCTGCGTGTATTTGGTCTTATTTACGGCGTGAAACAGCTGGCGACTCGCATCGATGCGCTGCTGGCGGACTTTGACCTGAGGCAGTTCAGAGACACCAAATGCGGTCTGCTGTCCTCAGGTGAGCAGACGCGAATCTCTCTTGCGAAAGCTATGCTCAACACTCCCGAATTGCTGTTGCTCGACGAGCCAACTGCTTCGCTCGACCCAGCGACCGCACGCGACATCCGGATACAAATCCGGCGGCTGGTGAACGCCGGGACGAGCGGCGTCTTATGGACATCGCACAATATGTACGAGGTGGAGGAGGTCAGCGACCGGGTTCTGTTTCTGTCTCGCGGAAAGATTCTGCTCGAAGGCAATCCGCGTGAGCTACCCGCACAGCACGGCAAGGAGAGTCTCGAGGAGCTCTTTGTAACGGTTGCCCGCGAGCCGTTGAGTCTGGGAGCTCTCTGAGTGTCATTAAGCCGCGCGGCAGCGATTGCACTGAGGCAGTTCTATCTGCTTCGCGGTAGCGCCGCGCGCGTCCTGCCGTTGTTTGCGTGGGTGGCCATCGACATCATTTTGTGGGGATTTATGACGAAGTATTTGAATATCGTTGCGTCCTCGCGTTTCAACTTCGTTCCGACCCTGCTGGGCGCGGTCCTGCTTTGGGATTTCTTCGGCCGAGTCATGTTCGGCGTGACCACGGCGTTTCTCGAAGACGTCTGGTCGCGCAACCTACTGAACTTTTTCGCGACTCCAATCACCATTCCGGAGTATGTGGCGGGCCTGGTCGTGTCGAGCATCGCCACCAGCTCGGTCGGGCTGCTGATCATGGTGGTTTTGGCGGCCGGACTGTTTGGTTTGTCGTTCCTGAGTTACGGTCTTGCGCTGTTGCCGTTCGTGCTCGTTCTATTCTTATTCGGCATTGCAATGGGCATCGTTGCCACGGCCATTGTGCTGCGGCTTGGCCCGGCGGCGGAATGGTTCATCTGGCCGATGCCTGCTGTGATTTCACCTTTTGTGGGAGTGTTCTATCCGCTTTCGGTGCTGCCAACCTGGATGCAAGCCGTCGCGCGGATTCTGCCGCCGTCGTACGTATTTGAAAGCGTTCGGGGAATTGTACGCGGGACGGGGGCGTGGTGGCCGGGCCTGGCACTGAGCGGTATTCTGGCGTTCATTTATATCGTTCTGGCGGGTTTCATCTTTGCGCGCGTGTTTCGATATGCGGTCAGAACCGGTTTGATCGCGCGCTACAGCGCCGAGTCAGTCAGTTAGTCCGGGAGCTTGCGACGAGCCTGCTCGATGGTCCCAGCTGTGATTCTTAGTTGTTAGCGTTCAGCTCCACAACGAAGCGGCCGGACGGGCTGCGTCCCGAGCCGCGCACTTCGAGGCCCGCGCTGGCTGCAAGTTCCCGGAATTCGGCTAGGGTGCGGTTCTTGCCGCCCACGAGCACCAGCATAAGCAGTTCCGGGGAGGCTTTTTCTTCGGGCGTGACGCCGCCGAGCATCACGACCCGACCGTTCGGCCCGGCGGCCTCGGCACACCGATGCAGCAGGATTTTCGCCTCGGCATCCGGCCAGTCGCCAAGCACGTTTTTCATCATGTAGATGTCCTTGCCGGACGGCAGAGCATCGAAAAAGCTCTGGCCCACGGCTTCGACGCGGTCGGCCACACCCGCCGCTTCGAATACTTCAGCGGAGCGGCGCACGACACGCGGCAGATCCACGAGCGTCCCGCGCAAGTGCGGCCGTTTGCGAAGGACCTCCGCGAGCAGCGCGCCTGTGCCTCCGCCGATATCGACCACGGTGCGTACGCCGGCCCAGTCCGCAGGATCGAGCAGCACCTCGGGATCGGGGGTACCGTGGCCGACCACTCCCATCAGCGCATCAAAACTCTCGGCGATCTGGGGATTCGCATCCAAGTCCTCCCAGAACGGCCGCCCGAACACCTCATCAAATGCGGGGCGTCCGGTTCGCACGGCGTGAAGCAGGGTGCTCCAAGTGTATGCCATACGGCCGCCGATCCCTTCGAGATCGAAGCCCAGGCGTGCGGGTCCTTCCATCAGGCCGCGCGCCGTATCGTTGAGCGCAAACTCGCCGGCAGCAGGCTCTTCGAAAATGCCCTTGCCGATGAGGTGGCGTATCACCCGCATCAGCGATCCCGGGTCCGCACCTGCCGCGGCGCCGAGTTCCGCAATTCGATTCTTCCCCGCCGCAATGTGCTCCGCGACCCGAAGTGTCACCACAACGTGCAGGCACCATGGTGTGCAGAGATCGCTTAACGCAAACAGATCAGCAGCCATGCGGATAAGTTACCACCCGGCGGAAGTCCGGTAAGTTCTTGGTAATTCCCTTCGCGGAGTTGCAGAGCGATCGTCCGAGTTTGGGATATAATTCTCGAAAGGGTCGAGGTGCGCGAATTCTCTCCCCTATCCCACAGTTAAGAGGCGAATGAGTAAAGAAGACAGCATCGAAGTCACTGGCACAGTTGTTGAAAAGTTTCCGAGCGGATTATTTAGCGTGCAACTCGATCAGGATCGTACAGTGTTGGCGCATTTGGCCGGGAAACTCAGGCGTAACCGAATCCGAGTTTTGGCAGGCGATCGCGTCACTTTGGAGATGTCTCCCTATGACCTCACCAAGGGACGAATCACCTACCGTCATAAGTAAACGATCCTCACTTCCTCCCCAAGCCCGTCAAACCGCGTTCTTGTAGTCTTCGGTACTCGCCCTGACGCGATTAAGCTGGCTCCGCTGATCCACGCGCTACGTGCTCATTCTGATCTCGAATGCAGGATATGTG
>JAFARV010000615.1 GCA_019245255.1 Acidobacteriaceae bacterium
CATGCCCTTCTCATGTCCCGAACCGATTTTCGCAAGCTGGCTGAAGGCTCCCTGCGCAGCAGCTTCTTTCACTCGTTCCTAACGAAGGGCCGGCTCCTCTATACGCACGAAACAGGTATTGCCCGATTGTGCGAACGGCTGCATTCGATTGGCGAACGCGACATTCGAATCCAGCTCTTGAATGCCGCCGCCAGTACGTTGCCTGCCGTCTACAAAGCCCATAAGTGGTTTCGCACGCGTGGCGACCTGGATTACACGGCCCTCTGGATTCTGCACGCGGCAAATGGACTCGCCCGAATTGAGATCCTCAGCGCGCGTCAGCTCGCGGACCGCGAGGTACTCCCGCAGGCCATCAAACTGAACCCAGGATTCTTCAAGCTCGTCTACACTGATCTGCTGAACAACAAAAAGACCACCAAAACCGTACAAGGGGCACTTACAGCCATCGATAACTATCTTGCCGATCGCACTCCCGAACTCTTCGGACTCGTGCTCGATTATCTTCAAGAAGTCAGTGAAGCGCGTTCCGCGACGGAGATCGACGATCACTTCCGTCGTAATTTCGGCGTTGGCGCTGTCACCGGCATTTGCGAATATCTTTCGGATCGTGGTCTGATCGGCAAGGCTTCGCTCCCGGTACGGCTCACAAAGAAAAGTAACGTCAATGTGGATGAACTCGCATTTTTCTACCGCGGCACAGCAGTAACCGAAGGGGAGGCGCCAAGTGAGTGGTAAGACGCCACTCGCAAAGCCGAGGCCGACGCCGCGAAACACCATCGCAGTACAGGGCGCCCGCGTTCACAATCTGAAGAACATCTCGATTGAACTTCCGCGAAACCGGCTGATCGTCGTAACGGGTCTCTCCGGTTCCGGGAAATCCAGTCTGGCGTTTGACACCATCTATGCGGAAGGCCAGCGCCGGTATCTCGAATCGCTGTCGAGCTACGCCAAGCGTTTCGTCACTCAGATCGCAAAGCCTGACGTGGACTTTGTGTTCGGCCTCTCGCCCGTTATCTCGATCGAACAGAAAACCATCAGCAGCAACCCGAGATCGACGGTCGGGACTATGACCGACATCGCAAGTTACCTCAACCTTCTTTTCGCAACCATGGCCGACGCACACTGCCCGCGTACGGGAGAGCGTGTGCCCAGCCTCAGCCCTGGCCATATCCTCGAAATCATTCTGTCGCTGCCCGAAGGCACCGAGATAGAAATGCGAGCGCCGGTATTCCAGGTCTACGGCGAGGAACTCAATTTTGTTTTGACCGAAGTACGGAAAAAGGGCTGTCGCCTGATGGTTATCGACGGCAAGCTGCTCGATATCTCGAACGAGATCTCAGTCGATGAGGACGACGTGCGCGACATGGACGCCATCGTCGATCGATTCATTGTTTCGCGGAAGCACGAAAAGGCGATCAAAGCCGGTATAGCCGCAACGCTATTGACCGGTGACGGGGTTATGCGCGTGGAAATCCTCAAGGGCGCATCGAAGCGGGAGGCTGAGCGCTTCCGGAAAGCGCTCTGCAGCGCCACTCATCATCTCGTGTACGGCGGTATCGAGCCCGAGTACTTCATGTTCAACAACCCCGAAAGTGCCTGCCGGACCTGCGGCGGCCTGGGGATTCATAAGATCACACATCCCGAACTGCTGGTGCCGGATCCGGAGCGTAGCATTCGCGGTGGCTGCTTCGTCAAAGAAGCCTATAAATACAATCCCGATACCTGGGACGGCCGTATTGTTTACAGCCTCTCTAAGCTCCTGAACTTCTCGCTCGATACGCCTTGGCAACAGCTACCAGACTCTGTTCGCAATGCCGTTCTTTTTGGCCTGGACGGGCGAAAGGTCGCCACGACGGTTCCTCCCGATGCCAAAGACAAACGGGACAAATTCAATGGCCACGAGGTTGGATTCCATGGAATTGCGCGTCGCATCGAGCGGCATTACCGGCGCTATCGCCAGCGCGGCGAGGCAAGTTCAGGCATGGAAGCATGGCTCGATAAGGTCATGGTGGAGCGAACCTGCCCGGATTGCGAGGGTGCACGCCTGCGGGCGACCCGCCTACTTTTCACCATTGCGGGCAAGACCATCCACGATGTTGGCAATCTCCATTTCGATGAGCTCCACAGTTTCCTGGGAAGCTTGAACCCTACGGGACGCGGCAGCGACGCCGCGCGCCAGGTGATTAACGAAATGCGAGGGCGTCTCGATCTTCTTCTCGGCATCGGTCTCGACTATCTGAATCTGAACCGACGTTCCGGCACGCTATCAGGCGGCGAATCGCAGCGTATCCGGCTCTCGACCCAGATCGGTTCCGGCCTGATGGGGATGCTGTATGTACTCGACGAGCCCAGCATCGGTCTGCACCCGAAGGACAACGCGAAAATGATCGCGACGCTGGAGAATCTTCGCGATATCGGCAACACGGTGATCGTGGTTGAACATGACGAGGACACGATCCGCGCTGCCGATCACATCGTCGAGATGGGGCCCGGCGCCGGCATCCATGGCGGCGCCATTGTTGCGCAGGGCACTCTGAAAGACATCACGTCCTGCAAAACGTCGCCAACCGGGTCGTACTTTTCCGGAAAACGATCGATCGCGGTTCCGGTACGGCGGCGCAAGACTGCAGCGAAGAAACTATTGATTCGCGGAGCCCGCGAAAATAACCTCAAGAATATTGACGTTACGATTCCTCTGGGCGTGCTGGTCGCGATTACGGGAGCTTCCGGCTCCGGCAAGAGCACTCTGGTAAACGAGATTCTCTACAAAGCGCTTTGGAAACGCCTGGAAGATACCCGGACGCTTGCAGGGGCACACGATGGCATTGATGGTCTTGAGCACATCCACAAGGTCGTGAACATTGATCAGTCGCCGATTGGCCGGAACAGCCGTTCCAATCCTGCGACTTACATTGGTTTCTACGACGCGATCCGTGAACTGTTCGCGCAGACACCTCTCGCTGTCGAACGCGAATATAAATCCGGCCGCTTCAGTTTCAACGTGAAAGGAGGGCGGTGTGAGGAGTGCCAGGGCGAAGGTGTAATCACTACCCAACTCTATTTCATGCCGGACGTTGAAGTTACTTGCGGTGCTTGTAAGGGCGCGCGCTTTGGTCCCGAGACTCTGGAAGTCACGTTGCGCGGCAAGACTATAAGTGACGTCCTCAATATGTCTATTGAAGAAGGTGTGAAGTTCTTTGCTGGGGAGCCTGCGATCGGCCGCAAGATCGAGATTCTTGCCGACCTCGGCCTCGGGTATCTGACGTTAGGTCAGTCGGCAACCACGCTCTCCGGAGGCGAAGCACAGCGCGTCAAGATCGCCGCGGAGCTCTCGAAGCTGCAGCGGTCGAAACATACGCTCTACATACTGGACGAGCCGACTACGGGCCTTCACTTGGCCGATGTGGAGCACCTGCTGGAGTGTCTGAATCGGCTCGTGGATGCAGGACACACGGTCCTCGTCATCGAGCATCATCTCGACGTGATTAAGACCGCCGATTACGTCATCGATCTGGGACCCGAAGGCGGCCACGCCGGCGGCGAGGTCGTCGCGGCGGGCGCACCGGAAAGTATCATAGCTTCGCGCAAATCGCACACGGGGAGCTTCCTTAAAGAGCGGCTCCGACATGGCTAATCTGCAAGCACCGGAACCTCATTCGATGTCGGAGCTTTTCCGGTCGCGATTGGACAGCCCCTGGCATCGCCGCTGTCCCGAGACCCCTGGACTGGCGTCAATGCCGTTTTTCTGCAACGGCGGCAGCGGCGAGTGCGTCCCAAGCGGTTGTTATACTTAGCTGTTTTCGGGATCTTTGATGAAGTTTCTTCTCGCCTCTGCGCTCGTTGTGTGCGCACCCTTCGCCTACTGCACCAGTTTCAGCAACGGACAAGCTGCCAGAGCTGTCATTGGGCAATATGAGTTTACGCAGAATAACGCCGCCGCAAACAGCCAGATTGTCGGCGGCGTCAGCGGACTTGCTTATGACGGTTCCGGTTTGTGGGTGGCTGATGGAGACGTCATTGGCGCTTTGGTGAACAACCGTGTTCTACGATTCGCCATCACTGGCCAACTACAAGTGCCGCACGCGGATCTCTCGGTTGTCGGCAGCCCCACCGCAGACAACTCTTGCGTTCTGTGCGGCTATGTGGCCGATGTGGTACTTGGCCAGGTGGACTTTGTCAGCGTCACTGCCGGAACCGCCGCCACAGCCTCGTCGAGCACGGCCGGTTCGATGTCCAACCCGACCGCAGTCGCCTCAGATGGAGTTCACCTGGCGGTCGTGGACACCGGGAACAATCGGATTCTGATCTGGAACTCGTTACCGTTGGCATCGAACACGCCACCCAATGTGGTCCTGGGTCAACGCGATTTCACAACCGTCCAGCCGCTTACTTCGGTGAACGCGAGCAGCCTCCGTGCGCCGCAGGGCATCTGGATTGAAGGGGGAAAGCTGTTTGTTGCCGATACCGGTAACGACCGTGTGCTGATCTGGAATAGCATTCCGAGCACAAACAATCAGCCGGCCGACCTCGTTCTGGGACAGCCGAACTTTAGCACTGTCAACGCCCCGCCCCTAAGCTCGACTGCACCGACTGCGGCCGCAAACCAATTGTGGAACCCGATTTCCGTAACCGTAAGCGCGGACGGCACGCATCTGCTGGTGGCGGACTTCGGCTTCAACCGCGTTTTGATCTGGAACAGCATCCCGAGCAGCAACCAGCAGGCGGCGGATGTGGTGGTCGGTCAACCGGATATGGCATCTTCGCAGGCCAATAATGCTTCCGCTGAATGCGCCTCGAACGGCAAAGATTCGAACGGCAACCCGACGTATCCGCTGCGCTGTGAAACGACGGTTGATCATCCACGATTCGCGCTGTTCAACGGAACCCAGCTTTTTATTGCAGACACCGGGAATGACCGGGTGCTGGTGTACAACGAATTACCGAGTTCCAACAAGACGGCGGCGGACTTCGTTCTTGGACAACCCGATTTCCAGAGCGATGTGGTTACTGGTCAGGCTTCGAGCGCGTTTTCCACCATCCTGAACAATGCCGGATCGACGGACACGATACCGACTCCGATGGCCTTGGCATGGGATGGAACGAACCTTTACGTGAGCGATCCAACCGACCGGCGGGTGATGATCTTCACGCCGGGCGATACGGTGCTTCCGCAAAAATCAGTTCTCAATAATGCGAGCAAAATAACGCGCCAGGAAGGCTTCGTTACCGTCAGTGGAACGCCGGTCGCGAACGACACCGTCACAATAACGATTGCGGGCACCAATTATACGTACACGATTGCGAAGAACGACACGTTGACTTCAGTTGTGAACGGATTGATCAGCAAAATCAATTCCGGTTCAGGGGATCCGAACGCGCAGGCATTGACAGGAAACGCGGCGGATACTGTTTATCTTGATTCAAAGGGCACCAACAACGACCTGAACACAATTGCGTTTTCTGCCAGTAGTTCTAATACCTCTGACATCACTGTAACTACGTCGGGCTCATACTTGACCGGCGGAAATTCAGGTACAGCCGCGCCGGGCACACTGGTCGAGATAGACGATCCAAGTAACTCGCTGGCCGATTTCACGACATCAGCTAGTCCTACACAAGGATTTCCCGGCATCTTAAAAGATCCGAATCACCCCGGTTCTACGGTCCAGGTATTTATGGACGGCTTGTCGGCGCCGCTAATGTATGCATCACCGGGTCAAGTGATTGCGCAGGTGCCGTACTTTGTCGACCCCAATTCGCATCAGCCGGATCGCGACAGCATTAGCGTGTACGTGCGCACGGTGCATGCGAACGGCAATATAACTGTCACTAACGCACAACCCGTGGTGGTTGCGGCCGCCGTGCCGGGGTTGTTCGGCGCTCCCACGCAGAACGAGCCGCGCCCTGCTTTCGGCGCTTTACATCAGGCGGGAAATCCGTCAGCCACGATTTCGATCGACGGAAGCGCGCAGGCCGGAGATGTGATTACGATCACGGTGTCTGGCACCAACTACACCTACACAGTACTGTCGAGCGATTCGTTGGCGAGTATCGTCTCTGCTCTCGTTACC
>JAFARV010001005.1 GCA_019245255.1 Acidobacteriaceae bacterium
TTTTTTGAAGAAAGCAAGGCCCAGGTTTAATTTGATCTGCTGGTTCTGTGGATCGAGCGCCAGTGCGGAACGATAGCTCTCAACTGCCTCGTCCCATTGCCCAACATGCGCGAGCGCCACGCCAAGGTTGATCCAGGCTGGAACGAAATCCGGCTTGCTCTTAACCAGTTCACGATACTGCTGGATGGCGGAAGAGTAGTCACCACGCTGCTGTGCGGTTACAGCTTCATGGAAAAGTTGTCCCGGATCGGAAACTTGCGCGCACAGATAACTCACGCCCATAAACAAAAACGCTGCGGCGCAAACTGTTCGCGCGGTGACTCTCACGCCTGCTACTCTACGCTAAAAACAAAGAAGGATAGTACCATTAGCGGGACAGTGAGACGAATACTGGCCGGGATGTGTTGCGCCGTCATTGGTATTGCAGCCGCCCAGCAGAGCCAGGATTTTGACGGCTTAGCGCGGCGTGCATCCGAAGCGCTCGACACAAATCCAGAGCAAGCAGCTGCGCTCTATGGAAGGGCGCTAACCCTTCGCCCCAACTGGGCTGACGGATGGTTGTATCGTGGAGCGGCGCTGTTTCAACTCGGGCGGTTCAGCGAGGCGCGCGATTCTCTGCGCAGAGGTGTAGAGCTCGCGCCTGAGAAGGGGACAGGTGTTGCCTTTCTCGGCATGGCTGAATACGAGCTCGGCGACTACTCGCAGGCGCTTGCCGACATGTTAAAAGGCGAGCGAATTGGGCTTGCAGATAAGCCGGACTTCATCGCGGCGGTTCACTATCGCGCGGCGCTTTGCTATTTGCGGTCCTCCAACTTCCCGCAAGCGTTCGAACAGCTCAAGCCGCTGGCGATCAACGGTGTTCCACCGCAGCTCGTGATCGAGGTCCTGGGCATTACCGTTCTGGGTCTGCCATATCTCCCCCAGACACTGCCGCCAGACAAACAGGAGCTGGTAGGCCTCGCAGGGCGTGCGGCGGCGACCTTCATAGGGAAAGGTGCCGAACCGGCGGCGCCTTTGTTCGAACAACTCGGTGCGAAATTTCCGCAACAGCGTGGAGTGCATTACATAATCGGGGTCTCGCTAATAAATCGTGATCCGGGGGAGGCCGAGAAAGAATTTCGAAAAGAGCTGCAACTCAGTCCTTCTCATGTCCTCGCACGGGTGCACTTGGCGCTCCTATTAACGAAGGACGGGGATGTGAAAGGGGCCGTCCCGCTGGCGGCCGAAGCCGCCAAACTCGATCCGTCCGATGCCATGTGCCAGGCGACCCTTGGGCGAGTGCTGTTAAGTGCGGGAAAGACCGCAGATGCGATTGCGGCGCTCGAGAGAGCGGAAAAGATTGCACCTGATGCCGCGCGAACACACTTCTATCTGGTGGAGGCGTATCGCCGCGCGGGGAGAACGGCCGACGCTCTAAAGGAAAAATCGGAGTGGGATCGTCTGCAGGCCGCACAGCAATCTCTGGAACGGAGTGCACTCACCCAGTGAGGCATATCCCGGCCAATTGCCATTTGCTAACGCTTCAGTTCGACACGTGAACTATAATCCGTAACTTGGTGTGTTGTTTCCCCAATACCCGATTTTCGCCCGCGCGAAGTTCTCTGAGGCATTGAATGAAACCCTTTTTGTGTCCGAAGCCGGGAACCGTTAGCATTGTCCTCGGCATAGTCATCCTTACAAGCGCCTTTTCGATGGATCATCCGCGCCAGAGCCAGCCTAAGTACCAGGACTATGATGCGTCACCCGAGGAACGGGCGCATGATCTCGTCTCAAAAATGACGCTTGAAGAGAAGGTCGGACAGATGCAGAACACGGCGCCTGCAATTCCGCGCTTGGGCATACCCGCCTACGATTGGTGGAACGAAGCTCTGCATGGAGTTGCACGCGCCGGTCTTGCGACAGTGTTTCCGCAGGCTATTGGGCTCGCCGCAACCTGGGATACTGACCTGGAGCATCGGATCGCGGCGACTATCTCGACGGAGGCTCGTGCTAAGTACAACGACGCGATCGCGCATGACATTCACCAGCGCTATCACGGACTGACCTTCTGGTCGCCAAACATTAACATCTTTCGTGATCCCCGTTGGGGCAGAGGCCAGGAGACATACGGCGAAGACCCGTACTTGACCTCCCAAATGGCAATCCAGTTCATTCGGGGCATGCAAGGCGAAGATCCTCACTAT
>JAFARV010000697.1 GCA_019245255.1 Acidobacteriaceae bacterium
CAGGCGAATAACACATCGCCGCTGCTGGTCACGACATACTGTCTGCCGTCGAGCGCGTAAGAGATCGGCGAACTCTCGATATGTGCGCCGGAGCCGGCGTGCCACAGCGTTTTGCCCGTCGCCGTTTCTACGGCCAGAAAGTTTCCCTCAGTATCTCCTGTAAATGTCACCCCTGAATCGGTTGTCAGGACGCCAGCGCCGATGTGACCTTCGCCTAACTCGTGAGCCCAGCGAATCTTACCCGTCTGATAGTCGATCGCCTCCAGCACACCCTTTTTCCAGACATCGTAGTCAGCCCCAGCCCAGCCGAATGTGCCGTCTTCAGGTTTTGCAAAGTAGAGACCGTAACTCGGCTCAGCGCTCACGATAAACAATCCTGTCTTGGGATCGAAGCTGGGCGATCGATAGTTAGTAAGACCGCCCTCAGCAGGTGCGATTAATCGCCCGTCTCGCGCCGGGTCCTTTGCGGGATTCGGGATGGGCTGCCCGTTCTTGTCGACTCCGAGCGACCAATTCACGGGTCCAAAGGTTGTCGTCAGCAAACACTTCCCATTGGTCCGATCGAGAACGAAGAAATAACCATTGCGGGAGGTTTGCATGAGCATCTTGTACGGCGTTCCATGGAAATCCGCGTCCACAAGCACTGGCGTTTCCACCGCGTCCCAATCGTGTGTGTCATGCGGAGACGGCTGAAATGCCCAAACCAGTTTTCCCGTGTCGGGGTTCAGTGCAACGATGCTACACGTATAGAGGTTATCTCCGGGGCGTGTGGCCGCGGTGAGCACGGGAGTTGGATTGCCAGTTCCCCAATACACAAGATTTAGAGCCGGGTCGTAGCTGCCTGTCATCCAAGTCATGCCGCCTGTGGCCGAGTTCGGAGTGCCCGGTGGTGGCGTTGCATTCCACTGCCATTGAGTTGTACCTGTTTCCGGGTCAATGGATCGCAAGTAACCGGTAAGATTGTCGAAATCGCCTGATACGCCGATAATAACGTGATTGCGGACGATGAGCGGCGCCATGGTTGCCCAATAGCCTTTGTGGAAATCCGCGATAACAACGTTCCACCGGACAGAACCATCGCGCGCATCCAGGCAAATCAGATGAGCATCGGGCGTCGTGAAAAATAGCGAGTTGTTATACATCGCCACGCCGCGATGCCCGATATGGAACCCTTTGTTGGGCGGGTAAGTATAGTGCCAGATTTGATGCCCCGAACGCGCATCAACGGCCCAAACGTTGTCCGGAGTAGTGATATAAATGACCCCATTTACCACGATGGGTGAGCACTTGAGAAGGTCGGTTACTCCTGTCTGAAAGATCCAGGCGAGACCGAGATCAGCCGCATTCTGTGGAGTGATCTGAGTAAGTGAACTATGGCGCTGAGCCGAGTAGTCGCCGTGATACTGCGGCCAGGCGTCTTTTGGCCCCTCAAGCAAGAGCGCCGGATCAAGCCCTTGAGCGAGCGATCTGCCCCACAAAATTGTTGTTACAGCGAGCAAGCGGAAGAATGTCATCGAATTTTAGCGGAGAGTCTGTAAGTAAGCCATCAAATTATGGATATCGTCGTCCGTATATTTACCCAGCAACTCTGAGTGTGCCTCTACAGGCGCGTCTACTTTGAATTTGACTGTGTCAACTGGCCAGGACCGCCACGCGCCGGAGCTATCTCTGAGTGCAATCGTGAACTCATCGCGATAGGCGAGCGTACCGGAGATGACGTCACCGCTTGGGAGCGTCACCGTGACCTTTCCGGTAACGTTTTCGGGATAGAGAAGGCGTGTTTCCAGTTTGAGCCCCTGGTATCGGGATGCGACGCCGGCCAGATCACCTGTTGGTGAGTGACAGGAAGCGCAGCCCCCTGCCCCATTGAAGTATTGTTTGCCGGCCTCCACGTTTCCGGTTTGCAAATCTGAGACGGCGACGCCTCGTCTTCCGCCTTTTTGAGATTGCGCGATCTTTAGCTGGTTGTGAATAAAGGCAACCAGCGCTGCGATATCCTGGTCGCTCAGGCCGAACTTCGGCATTCCCTTTGCCGGTCTTCCGTTACGCACCACAGGGCCGATCCCACTGCCATTCACGTCTTCCTTCACCAACTGCGAACCGGTGAGATCAGGGCCTGTTTCACCGCCTTCCGCATCGCGTCCGTGACAGAAGGCGCACTTTTGTTGAAACAGTCCGTCTCCGGTTTCGATGAGTTCCTTGCTGTTTGTACGAGCGATAGCCTGAGCGTGCGCCATTATCGGCAACGCTGCCGAGAAAGCCAGAGCCAAAACGATGGAGCTCACTGTAATGAGGATATCCGGAAGCCTCCAACCGAGACAGCCCTGGCACCCGAAACCCGGCGATGAACGTCCTTGCCGGATAAGAATTGCCGCTATTCCACGCTAAACTGCAACTGGAGGAGCTGGTTTTTGCATCTTTCGCTCCGGTGTTTGCTTATTGTGGCGGCGGTACCGATGTTCGCGGATCCGCCAAAGCCGGTCCTCGATGTTGTTTCCGACGCATTCACTCCGGTCGCACAGGACCAGCAGCACGTGGGAGGGTTACTTGCAGCCAGGTTGCGGGCTAACACCGAGGGCTTTCTCGAGCGTATTAATCAGAAGGAACTCTTCGCGGAACCCGCCACGGCGGGTTTGTTCCTGATCGCTGGCTCCAATTCGTACGCCTACACTGGCGACGTCCAGCTTAGGTCGGTCATGGACCGCGTTGCTCGTGCCCTCGCGAAGACGGAGTTGAGCGGCGGGGAGCAAAATGTCACGGATTCTTCCGAGAATGCCGCGCTCTTGGCGGGTCTACTCGCGTATGCGACGGAGACTGGTGATGACGAGGCCTTCGCTGCTGCCCGCAAACTTGCCAACTCAATTTTGAAGAAAGCGACCGGGCTGACAGCGGAAGCAAGTGCTGTTCTGATCGGTCCTATGCTGGACCTCTATCGCGAGACTGGTGATCGACGCTACCTCGAGTTCTGCGATCGGGCCGCTCACTCCAAGTTCGAGCTACCCGCAACCGGTCTTGAAGCCTTACGGATTGCAGGCGGCCTGCTCGATTACTACACTCACAGTGGAGATGAATCATTTTTAAAAAGAGCGATTACCGTCTGGAACGCTCAGCACGTCTCTATCACCGGTGCGCCAGCCGATGAGACAGCATCTACCCTCTGCGCCACGGTAGCTTGGTTCCGACTTACTCTCGATCTTTTCCGCATCACGGGTCAAGCCCAATACGCAGATAACCTTGAACGAACAATTTACAACCAGTTACTCGCCGCGCAGGAACCGGCAACGGGTCATATCTACGATTCGGAATCGCCAAACGGCCTCAAGCAGGTCCTTGTCAAGCCTGTACCGTGCGCGCTTGCCGAGGCGGTCGGATTGTCTCAAATACCTGACGCGATTTGGGGTCGGCTGGGAAATAGCATCGCCCTGCTGACTTACCCGCCCGCGCGTGCAAATATTCGCCTGAGGAGAAGAAACACGGTTCAGATCTACATGGAAGGCAATTACCCGGAAACGGGCGATGTGCTCGTGCACGTTGAACCGAACAGGGAGACGCGCTTTTCCCTGCGGCTGCGTGTCCCCTCCTGGGCACGAAAGTTTGCAGTGGAGGTCGGCGAGACTCGCTTGATGGGAAAACCGGGTGAGTTCGTGACCGTCAGCCGTCAATGGAAGAAAGGCGACACGGTGAAAATTAGCATCGAGCTGACGACTGAGACGCATACGGATCCCACTCGCCCGGACGTTATTGCCTTTCAGCGCGGCCCCCAAGTCCTGGTACTCGATCGTAGTCTCAATCCGAGCCTGACGGACCTTGGTTCGATTTCCCTTGCTCCGAAGGCGGCCGCATCAGTGACTCCGCTTGCACAGGACACCAGGATGCCTTTTAGCGCCATGTCCGAACGCGCGTTCCAGGTTGCCGGCCAGTACGCAGGCAAGCAGGAAAAGCTCACCCTGGTCCCTTTTGCGGACGCCCGCTCATACGCGCTCTGGCTGCCTATGCGAGCTAATCCCTAAGCTCGCCGTAAGCTCTCGACCAATAAGTCTCGAATAAGCCGGACATCGCTTCTGAAAATCCCTCGTGTTCGAATACCACGGCCGTCCACGACGGCTTCGTCAGGACCGGATCAAGGAGCGCGACCAGTCCGCACCTGGAATCAAACAACGCGAGTTTTAAAGGGAGCCGATCGAGAAATCGGATCTCGATGCCACAGCTTCGGTATTCCTCAAGCAGCTGGCGGTGTTCTTCATCTAATGGTCCGGCCTGGATTACGAGCCGGCATGCAACTCCGCGTTTCCCGACATCCTTTACCAGCTGCTCATGAAGCGGATCGACGGCAAACGGAGGTCGTGAGAATTCTTCGTACTGGAAACGCACAGCGCTCAACATCCGGCGATACTGGACGGCGGTTTGCACCGGGTCGTTTACCAGACTCAGGAAATCTAGAGTTCCCTTTCCCCCTTGGCCTTCGAGATAAGACGCTCGAAGATCTTCAATAAGTGCGCTCGCGAGGCGTGCCTGTTCCGTTAGCTCATTCTGCAGCGCGCGGGTTCGGCGCGCAAGATACGAGGGGATCGCCATGCTCGGATCGATGGCCGAAAACAGTTTTGTTTTGTCCTGGATGACTTGTGCGAACCCTTTCTCGACAAGACTGTCCAGAACTTCATATATCTTCTGCCGCGGCACATGCGCCCGCGCTGCGAGTTCGAGTGCCTTAAAACGCAAGTGGCCCGTAAGCACGATGTAAGAACGTGCTTCATAAGCGTTCAGGCCTATTTGCTGCAATTTTCGCCAGCTCGCTTGATAGTCGGCTCGCACCTCAGACGTTGACGTTTTCACGCTTGGTGAAACATATCACAGATGAAGATGCCAGAGAGTCCCGATTAAGCGCTTTCAGCCGCGGTCGGGAAGGAGTTTAGCTAAGCGTCAATGTGTGGACGCCTCCGTCGGGTGTCTTTTAACAGATCTGTGCTTCGCAGGCTTGCATTCATCACCGTGCGGGTGAGTCAAATTGTGAGCTGAATTGACCAGCGACAGATGCGAGAACGCTTGAGGGAAGTTGCCCAGTTGACGGTGTTCTTTGGGATCATATTCTTCCGCGAGCAGTCCGACATCGTTCCGGATGGAGAGGAGGCGTTCGAACACCTCGCGCGCTTCATCGATCCTTCCCTGCAGGACATAGTTGTCGGCGAGCCAGAAGGTGCAGGCCAGAAATGCGCCCTCGTTACCCGGCAGCCCATCCACTCCCGAACCATTGTTGTATCGGGCCACAAAGCCGTCCCGGATCAGATTTTTTTCGATCGCCTCGATCGTGCCCTTCATCCGCGGATCATCGGCGGGCAGGAAACCGACTAACGGCATCATCAGTACGCTTGCATCCAGTTCTTTGCTGCCAAAGTACTGAACAAATGAATTCAGGTCGCGGCTGAATCCTAACCGGCAAACCTCGTCATGAATTTCGGACCGAAGCTTGATCCAACGGTCGAGAGGACCCTCCTCATGGAACTCCTGCATAGTTCGGACGGCGCGATCAACGGCCACCCACGCCATGACCTTCGAATGAACAAAGTGGCGGCGAGGACCGCGTACTTCCCATATGCCGTCGTCGGGATGCGACCAGATCTTTTCGAGGTGGCTTACCAGTGCTTTCTGCAGACTCCATGCCGCCTCCCATTTCGATAGCCCTTTCTTTCGCGCCTGGTACAGAGAATCGAGCACTTCTCCATAAACGTCGAGCTGAATCTGGCTCGACGCCGCATTACCGATGCGCACCGGAGCGGATCCTTCGTACCCTTGCAATTCAGGCAGTTCAAACTCGGTCAGGCGTCGCTCTCCGGCTACTCCGTACATGATCTGCATCTGATCGGGATCGCCGGCAATTGCCCGGATCAGCCAATCGCGCCACTCGCGCGCTTCCTCGATAAAGCCCGATTCCACTAACGCGTATAACGTGAATGTCGAGTCACGAAGCCAGCAGAAGCGGTAATCCCAATTCCGCACGCCTCCGATTTCTTCAGGTAGTGATGTTGTTGCGGCCGCTACAATGCCGCCCGTGCGGTGGTGCGCCAAGGCTTTGAGCGTGATTAGCGATCGAAGAATGGGTTCTGAATACGGCCCTTCGTGGTAGTAACGGCTTGACCATTTCTCCCACGCGTGCGTGACGTCCTGGAGCGCTTTGCAGATGTCAAACGCAGGCTGCAATCCGCCGAAGGACTGTGACCAGGTCAGCGCAAATGGCAGGTCCTGGCCCTCAGATACAGTGAATGAGGACCGGGTTCGAAAATCTTCGCCACACATCTCCACGGGCGCTGAAACCACGATCCGGTTCGGTCCCGCAACAGCTTGCAACCGGCCGTCCTCGAGCCGGCTTACCCAAGGAACAACCGTCCCGTAGTCGAAGCGAAGCGCAAGATCCATGGTCATCTTGACCTGGCCGCGAACACCGCGAACCACCCGGATCACATCCTGATGCTCGCCGCGACGGTCCATGCAGTCGAGCAGCTTCACCGAGCCTTCTGAAGTCGTCCACTGAGTCTCAAGAACAAGGGTCCCGGGGAGATATCGGCGCTTGACTTCGGGATGTTCCGCTTCAGGCGCAATCGCCCAGAACCCGTTCGCCTTTGTTCCCAGAAGCGCCGCGAGGCATGCTCCCGAGTCAAACCGGGGAAAGCTCAGCCAGTCGATGGATCCGTTCTTCCCTACCAGCGCGCAGGTGGCATTGTTGCCGATCAGGGCGTAGTCTTCGATGAATTGCGTCATCAGTTCTTCGAAAACTCGAGCACGACTTTAATATCGTCCGCACCGCGTTTCAGCGCCTCTTCCCAACGTTCCAGCGGAACGCGCCGGGTAATGAGTTTTGATAACCAGCCTTGGTCAGCCTGGCACAACGATTTTTGCGCCAGCTCATAGTGGTGGCGGTTCGCGTTTACAGTCCCGAACACAACGCCGTTCTCGAGCACCAGCTTGCGATTGAGACACCCAACATCCAGCGTGTCTTTCTGCCCATGCGACGATACGCCCGCAAGACACAGAATTCCATCGCTTCCGACCTTGTCAAGCGAATCGACAATCACCTCAGCCACTCCGGTGCACTCGATAATAATGTCTGGGGAAAATTTCAATTGCTTTACACGGCCAGTGTGATATTCGGCCCCAAGCTCTGAAACGAGTTCCGGTTTGAGCCCTTCGGTCACTCGATCGAGGACGTGCACTTCGAGTCCGTGCTGCTTGCCCATCAGAGCCCCGAGCAGGCCAATAGGCCCAGCGCCGGTTACAAGTACATTCTTAGGTTTCCATTCGGCCCGCTGTCCAATTCGCGCGATGTGGTCCCATGCTTTGGCCAAGATGCTCGCCGGCTCCATCAGCACGCCGAGGTTACCCAAATGCGGTTCTAACTTCACGGTGAAGTTTGATTCGTTGCGCCATAGTTCCGAGCCGAAACCGTTCCGTTCTTTAATTCCACGCTCAGTGTATTGGCCGTTACGGCACATATCCCACTGACCAACCGCACACCCGACGCACGGTACCGGGTCGGGGCGCCTCACGATTCCAACAACCAGGTCGCCTTTCTGAAATCCGCTATTGGACGGCGCGTCCTCAACCCGGCCCAGGGATTCGTGTCCCAGGATCAGATGACTGCTGCCCGGCGGCGCCCAACCGTACTCGGCCGAAATCAGCTCGAAATCCGTACCGCAGATCCCGAGCGCCAGTCCACGCACTAAAACATCGCCTTCGGCTTGCGACGGTTCTCGAACTTCTTGCAGGGCTGCCGAATTAGCCTTGCCGGGGACTATAGTTACTGCTTTCATTCCGTCTCGTAGATGGGCGGCGGACTCGTTTCGTGACAACGACCTCATGCCGACGCACGGTTTAGCATGGGAGTCGATGAAGGCTCTCGTAAAAAGCAGACCGGAGCGCGGTTTGTGGCTGCAAGACGTGCCGAAGCCCGACATCGGAATCAACGACGTCCTCATCCGTGTAAAGAAGACCGGGATCTGCGGAACCGATCTCCACATTTACGAGTGGGACGAGTGGGCTCGCCAGACCATACCCGTGCCACTGGTAATCGGACACGAGTTCGTCGGCGAAATTGTGGCTGTCGGATCGAACGTGAACGACTTTCAGCCGGGTGAAATTGTCAGCGGCGAAGGGCATGTCGTATGTGGCCGCTGCCGCAATTGTTTAGCGGGACGCCGGCATCTTTGCGCACATACGCAAGGCGTCGGCGTGAATCGGGCGGGATGTTTTGCCGAATACATTGCGCTTCCGATGAGCAACATCTGGCGGCACGACCCAAGCATCAATCTGGACATTGCAGCCATATTCGATCCATTCGGAAACGCAGTGCACACCGCGCTTTCGTTTCCTGTACTTGGCGAGGACGTGTTGATCACTGGCGCCGGCCCGATTGGCGTCATGGCGGCAGCTGTGGTAAAACACGCCGGCGCGCGTTACGTTGTCGTTACA
>JAFARV010000759.1 GCA_019245255.1 Acidobacteriaceae bacterium
AAGCTTCTCCCCACTCAAGCCTGCAGCCATGTTTGTGACGCAGGAAATCCCGAGCACTTCCATTCCCATGTGGTTGGCAGCGATTGTCTCAGCTACCGTCGACATGCCCACCAGGTCGGCGCCAATGATCCGCAGAAACCGAATCTCGGCGGGCGTTTCGTAGCTCGGCCCGGGAACGGCTGCGTACACGCCTTCCTGCAGATCGATATCGAGCTCTGCCGCCACCCCGCGCGCCAGCTGCCGCAATTCGAGTGAGTAAGCTTCCGTCATATCCGGGAAGCGCGGACCAAGCGCCGGATCATTGGGGCCGGTGAGCGGATTCGTGCCCTGCAGGTTCATGTGATCCGAGATCAGCACCAGAGCGCCCTTCGCATACGCCGGGTTTACTCCTCCGGCCGCATTTGTCAGGACCAGTCTCTCGACGCCCATTCGTCCCAGCAGACGAACGCCAGTGACGACATCGCGCGCACTATAGCCTTCGTACTGATGGAATCGGCCTGACATCACCGCCAGGTCCACGCTTCCATGGCCGTTAGCGCCAAGGGTCCCGATCACAAGCTGGCCTGCGTGGCCGGCTGCGGTTGCGGTGGGCATCCCGGGAATTTGGTTGTAGGGAATGCGCAGGCTGTGAATCAGTGAATCGGTAAACGCACCCAGCCCGCTTCCGAGCACTACCGCAATCGACGGTCGAAGGGATGTCTTACCCAGAACAAATTCAGCCGCTTCCCGCATCTCCGTTCTCATTGTCATAGCAGCATACCCGCGATGCATGCTGACATGAAGTTAGCAAGAGTACCGACCAGCATCGCCTTGACTCCAAGTCGCGCCAAATCCGATTTCCGGCTGGGCGCCAGGGCGCCAATACCGCCGATTTGAATCGCAATCGAACTGAAGTTTGCAAAACCGCAAAGGGCGAAGGTGGCGATGACGAACGATCGCGGATCGAGCAGCGGTTTGAGCTTTCCCAAATCGACGAACGCCACAAACTCATTCAGCACCATCCGCGTACCAAGCAGATTGCCGACCGTCGCGCAATCCTTCCACGTCACCCCGAGCGCCCACGCTACCGGAGCAAACAGCACCGCGAGTATCTGCTGCAGCGATGCGGGTATCCACGCGGCTTGACTATGCGCCCAGCCAAGACACCCGTTGATCATTGCGATCAAGGCAAGAAACGCGATCAGCATTCCCGCGATATTCAATGCCAGCTGGAGCCCGTCGCCAGCGCCGCGTGCCGCTGCGTCAATTACATTCACGCCGGGCCGTTCAATTTCGACCTTCAACGTTCCACCCGTCAGGGGCTGTCCGGTTTCGGGCACAAACACCTTCGCGAGCATCAGCGTCGCGGGTGCCGTCATTATTACTGCCGTCAACAGATGCGTAATTGAGACGCCGGCAATCATGACGTACGCGGCCATTACGCTTCCCGAAACGTGTGCCATACCGCTGACCATAACCGTAAACAATTCCGATTGCGTCAAGGTTTCAAGGAACGGCCGGATGGTCAACGGAGCCTCTGTCTGCCCCATTACAATGCTGGCCGCAACGCAAGTGGATTCGGCACCGCTGGTTCGCATGAATCGCTGCATCACGATCGCCATTCCCTTCACAAACAACTGCATCACGCGCAGGTAATACAGGATCGCGAACAGCGACGAAATGAAAATCACAATCGGCAGCACCTGGAAAGCGAAGATTACCCCAAATTGATCGTTTCGCAGTCCAAGCTTGTCGCCAAAGACGAATGAGCTGCCCGCTGCAGTGTAATTCAGCAGGCCATTCACGATGACGCTTAAAGCTTGAAATACTCTTCCAACTCCGGTTTTCAGAACCAAAAACGCAAATGCGAACTGTAGAGTGACCCCCCACAGAATTACTCGTTTCTGTATTGCGGAGCGGTTCGTGGAGAACAGGTAAGCGCAGGCCAGGATGGCCGTCAAGCCGACTAGCCCGGCTAACTTTCCCATCGAATGGCGTCGTTAGCTAACGACTTCGAGGATCAGGTCGCGTTCGTCCACCGGCTGCTGCGAGATACGGAAGGCGTCCTCCACCAATTCAGCCGCTTCCTCCAGATGTTCCTCGCCCGTGTAGTACAACCGGCAGAGGATACTGCCCGGTTCGATCTTCTGCCCAACCTTAACTTCGAGAATGACACCGACGGCGGGGTCAATCTGGTCTTCCTTTGTGTTCCGTCCCGCACCGATCATCGATGAGGCCTGGCCGATCAGCTCCGCATCTATGCCGCTGACATATCCGCCCCGTGAGGTGGTGATTTCCTGAGCGCCGGTTGCATTTGGCAGCAGTTCAAACTGATCGAGGACTTTCGGATTGCCACCTTGCGCCGCGATAACTTCTTTGAATTTCCGGTACCCTGAACCGTCGAGCAACCGCGCCTGCGCCACTTCGCGGGCTTCCTCGAGCGTCTTAGTAACCTTCCCCAGGAAGATCATTCGCCCGGCGAGTTCGAGCGAAAGCCGCGTCAGATCGGCTGGGCCGGCGTTTTGCAGCGTCTGCGAAACCTCCATGATCTCGAGCGCATTGCCGACGGCGTACCCGAGCGGCTGGCTCATGTCGGTGATCAGAGCCTGAACGCGCTTGTCCAGCCTGCGTCCGATCCCGACCATCATCTGCGCCAGGCGGCGGGCCTCAACCTGCTTCTTCATGAATGCGCCCGCGCCAACCTTTACGTCCAGCACCAGTGCATCGAGGCCCACCGCTATCTTCTTCGACATGATCGAAGAAGCAATTAAAGGAATCGATTCGACCGTTGCCGTCGCATCGCGCAATGCATAAAACTTGCCGTCGGCCGGCGCGATCTCCGCCGTCTGGCCTATGAACGCCAACTTGAGACGCTCCACCTGCGCCCGAAACTCGTCGGTACTCAGATCGGTGCGGAACCCTGGGATTGCTTCCAGTTTGTCGAGCGTTCCACCCGTGTGGCCGAGCGCGCGACCGGAAATCATCGGGACCACTACGCCTGCCGCCGCCGCGATGGGCGCGGCAATCAGACTCGTCTTGTCTCCCACTCCACCCGTCGAGTGCTTATCAACCTTGGTGCCGGGAATGGAGGAGAGATCGAGCGTAGACCCTGACGTGATGAAAGCTTCCGTCAGCGCACTAACCTCGCGATCCGACATCCCGGAGAAATATGTCGACATGAGAAACGCCGCCGCCTGATAGTCGGGGATGTCGCCGCGCGTGTATCCGTCTACAACGAATCGGATTTCTTCCGGCGATAACTCATCGCCGTCCCGCTTCCGGTGAATCAGGTCGACTGTGCGCATTTTTCGAATTTTAAGAGTAACATCCTCAGAGTATTCGGCTTCCCCGGTCAAAGTCTCGGTTTGAACCACTGTTTCTGCATCCATCCTTTGCACGCTTTCGTGTCCTTACGCTACGGAAGCTCTCCATTCAGTAATCGGCCAATGTCGCCCGCGCGAACGCGGATGCCCACGTAAAAGCTGCCGAAGAGAGCATAGACTGCGCTAACCTCGTCAAATCTCATTTCGTAGATGAGCTTCTTAAATATAAGTGGGTCGTCCGCGAAGAGATCGACGCCCCACTCCCAATCATCGAATCCTATCGATCCCGTAATGATCTGCTTCACCGAATCTGCGTAGCGGCGCCCGATCATGCCGTGGTCGTGCATCATACGCTGGCGCTCCGCCATCGGCTCCTGATACCAGTTCTTCGCCTCGCCGCGTCGACGGTCCATCGGGTAAAAACATATGTACTTTGCCGGGGGAATCTCGGGGAACAATCGCGGCGCCATCGCACTCGTCTGCCGTTCGATCACCTCCCGAATGCGGGCCTGCCACTCCGGCGAGTGCGGCTCGAGCTTCTGCTCCGCAAGCTGAGCGTACGTTTTCGCGGAGGATTCATATAACCCGAGTTCCACCACCGATAAGTACGAGTGCGTCGATTGCAGATAGCCCGACAGTTCGATGTGCGCCAACGCCAGCTCTGCCCGGTGCACGTCCTCGACTGACTGACGAAAATGCACCAGCATCAGATCGCCCTTGTGACCGACCAGCGAGTACAGAGCCGAGGCTATCGCGCGGCCGTCTTTCGAAGCCGTTTCCATGGGCTGCAATGCTGCCATCGCTTCTCCGACGATGCGCTCGCGATGCCAGTTATCAATTTGAAGCCAGGCGCTCCGGTCAAACCGGCACATCTGGTGCAAAACGGTTGATCCTTCGAGTGTGAGTGGAACCGGTATCGTGTCAGGCACGGGCCCACTCCTGCGCGGGAAGACCCGGCATTTCGTGGCGATAGTTGCCTTCGAATACTTCTTCGAATACGGCGAGAATTTCGTCGTGGATCAGTCCGTTGTCGGCCAGCACGTATCGCCCGTGCAGATTGAGGGCCTCGCCGCGCATACCCGACACCCGTCCGCCCGCCTCTTCGACAAGCAGCGTTCCCGCGGCCATATCCCAAGGATTGAGACCGAATTCCCAGAAGCCGTCGAGGCGC
>JAFARV010000816.1 GCA_019245255.1 Acidobacteriaceae bacterium
TTGGCCGAACAGGAAAGGCGCGAGTCTCTCCGGGAACTACTCCGGGATTTGGTCCAACAATATGGCAAGCCTGCCGCCAAGGACATCAAATGGGCAGAACGCGCGCTCGCACCGCGGCGGGCATAACGCTGGACACGGGCGCGCTGATCGCCTTGGATCGTGGTGATAAGCGCATGATCGCCTTGCTCGATCGGGCGTTAGCTCAAGGCCGGACCTTTCGGGTCCCTTCGGGGGTGGTTGGACAAGCTTGGCGCAATGGCCGTGTTCAGGTCACATTAGCGCGGTTCTTGCGGAGCGAGGAAGTTGAGATTATTCCTCTCGACGAACAGCTTGCCCGCTCGTGTGGAGAACTCTGCGGCGCCAGCAACACGTCGGACATCATCGACGCGTCGGTCGTGATCCTCGCAAGGGAGCGGCGGGACCCGATAGTCACGAGCGATCCGAATGATCTGCGGCGCCTGGATCCGGCCGCCACAATTATTTCGGTTTAAATGAAAATTCACGATTTTTGAGGCTACAATGAGTCCCACATGTCCTTTTCGCGGGACAGTGTGGCTTTATTGACAGCGGACTTTCGCCGCGCCGCGCCCGATGCGGCAGGCGAACTGGTCGAACAGTTCTATGCGGAACTGCGCCGTCTGGCCGCCTCGCGAATGAAGGGTGAACGCTTAGATCACACTTGGCAAACCACCGCGCTGGTCAATGAACTGTATCTCGAGCTCGTCAAAATCAGGCAGCTGACGTCAGCCAGCCTGATCAATCAGGAGGACAAAGCCGCCTTCCTGGGCTTCGCCGGGCACCTCATGAAGCGGCTGTTGATTCATCACGCACGGCCGCTGTACCGGCGCGTGCAAAAGGTGTCGTTTGTGGAAGGGCCAGAGCCTGTTGTGGAGGGCACGGGAGAGCTGCAAGAGGTTGATAACGCACTGTCACGTCTTGCTGCAATCGATCCCAAGCTCCGGTCGGTGGTCGAAATGCGCGTTTTCGAAGGCTTAACTAGCGATGAGATTGCGAGCAAACTCAACTGCTCCCGGCGGACGGTGGCCAGTTACTGGAATTTTGCTCGACGATGGCTGGAAAAAGAGTGGGCGGGGAACGTGCTTTATGACGAGTGAAGACTGGCGCACGGCGTGGGAACTCTATAACAGCGCGCGCGAACTTCCGGCGGGCCAACGGGCCGTTCTCTTCGACTCGATCGATACTGACCCGGAGGTGCTGCAGGAAGTGATATCCCTGCTCGAGCAGCCCGAAGAGCCGCCGCCCGAGACCGAGGGTGAAGATAAAGCGCCGCTGGCCAGTTTCGACATGGACCGCTACACGGTGCTCGAGTGCTTAGGCAAGGGCGGCATGAGCGAGGTTTACTCGGCGCGAGACCAGCAGCTGGGCCGCATCGTGGCGCTAAAGTTCCTGCTGCCGGGGACCATCGGCTCCCGTTCTGCGGAACGCGTGATGCGCGAAGCCAAGGTCCTGTCCGGTTTCAATCATCCGAATATCGTCACGGTTTATGAAGTGATCCAATCCGCAGCGGGATTAGCCATCGTCATGGAACTGGTGGAAGGTGCCGCGCTGCGCAGCATATGCGGAAGCCCGCTTCCGGAAGAACAGGTTCTTCAGTTAGGCCAGCAAACGGCGCAGGCGTTGGCCGCCGCTCACGCGCATGGCATTGTTCACCGCGACATCAAACCGGAAAACATTCTGCTGCGGCCGGATGGCTATGTGAAGGTCGTGGATTTCGGCCTGGCCCGGCAGGTCGCAGCAGACGATTCGACGTATGTATACGGTCTAACCATGGGAACGTTGCGCTACATGTCGCCCGAGCAGGTGCGAGGGGAATCCATTTCACCCGCCAGCGACATCTTCTCCCTGGGCTTGGTGCTCTACGAGCTCGCCACCGGCGCGCATCCGTTCACCGCGGATTCGTCCATTCAAACCGCTTACTCGATTGCGACGAAGCGGGCAGCAGCGTTCTCGAATACAAAGGACCATATCATCAGCTCCCGCCTGGAGCAATTGATCTTCGCCATGCTGGCGAAAGATCCGGCCGAGCGCCCATCGGCTGCGAACGTAGCCAAAGAGCTGGGTAACATTCTACTCGCCGGAAAACTGGCCACGACGGTTGCGGATTCGCGGAAACACGGGAAACGCCGCTTCTGGCTTCCTGCTCTCGTCGCTTGCTTGGTGGGTATCACAGCAGCCACATGGTTTGTGCACAGCAGGCGAGAGACACCGCCGTTGGGGGACTTAAAAATTGAACCTCTGACTTCCCAAAGTGGATGGGAACTCACTCCCGCACTATCGCCCGACGGTCAATCGGTCGCGTTTACCTGGAGCGAAAAGCTCGACGGCGCCACAAATATTTATCTAAAACATCTCTCTGAAGATAATCCCATCAAGTTGACCAATGACCCCGAATGTTTGATCGGGTACCTGGCTTGGTCGCCCGACAGCAAGCGAATCGCGTTTAAATGTGCCAAAGGACATGGGGAATCAGGCGGCAGCATTTTTTCGATCCCGGCCAGTGGAGGCAAAGCGGACAAGCTTTTCGACTTGGTCAACGCCGACCTCAGTTCGAGCATCGATTGGTCTCCCGATGGGACGGAGCTGGCTTTTTCGGACGTCTTGCCCGGAACCGCACGCGTCGCGCTCTATCTCCTCAATTTGCGAGTCGGAAAAACGCGAAGGCTGACTTCGCCACCTGCGGGAAATTGGGGCGATTGGAGCCCTAGATTTTCGCCCGACGGATCGACCATTGCCTTCAAGAGAGTCACCGGGTTTTGGTTGGACGACCTGTACCTGGTCGCGAGACACGGTGGCGCTACGCGTCGTCTCACCGCAACCCAGCGCGGCATCTGGGGACACACTTGGTGGCCCGACGGCAAAAGCCTGATCGTCTCGTGCCAGCGCACTGGAAGCATCTTCGGGATCTGGCGCTTTTCGCTGAAGCCCAATCTGCCGCCCGAGCGCATCAGCCTCGGAGGAACCGACGCGATTACCCCCACCGCCAGCCTCAAGGCGAACCGCATAGCCTGGGTAGACCAGCTCTGGGATCTCAACATTTACCGGATCTCCGCCACGGGAACAGGGACCCCGGCGAAACTGATTGCCTCTACACTCCGCGATCAGGGCGCTACTTACTCACCCGACGGCCGCATCGCGTTTATCAGCGATCGTTCCGGCAGCCGCGAGATCTGGCTGGCGAACCCGGATGGCTCCGGGCAAGTGCGGGTCACGAATCTGAAAGGACCGCAGATCGATCATCTGTCGTGGAGCCCTGATGGCCGTCAGCTTGCTTTTGAGAGCCGGATAGCCGGCCATCTCGGTCTTTTCGCCCTTCCGTGTACTGCGACCGGTCTGAGCTGCGGCGAGCCTAAGCGCCTGACTCCCGAGGACGCCTCGGAATCGCCGGCCTGGTCGCGCGACGGTAGATTTCTGTATTTTGCATCTTCGCGTAGCGGTCGCTGGGAAGTCTGCAAACAGCCGGTCCTCGGCGGGCGAGTGACCCAGGTCACGCACCAGGGCGGCTACATGTCCAGCGAATCTCTGGACGGCAAGTGGCTGTACTTTTCGAAACACGGTATCGAAGCGATTTATCGCCAACAGCTTATAGAGTCGGATAGCCAAGCGCATTCTGACGCAGAGTTGGTCATCGGGTCGCCTTATCACGTCCAGTCTGCGGGCTGGGCCCTCACGCGCAAGGAAATCATCTTTATCGACCGTGCCACGCGAGATCACCCGGCCGTGATTCGCGCTTTTAATCCTGAGACCAAGGCTATGCGCTCCATCCTTTTCCTCAACGAACTCTTCCCGGATCACCCCGATATCGGACTTGCTGTTTCACCAGACGAGAAATGGATTCTGTATTCGCAACTCGATCGGTCGGGCAGCAACATCATGGTGGCCGAGAGCCGCCAGGAAAAGTAAATCGCTCAAAAAATAACCCGCAAGAATATTCATTTCCCGTTGCACATTTTGGGTCCCTGCTCGCCCATTACTAAGTGCAAAAGGAGGATTTCTTGATATTTCGGAACGTAAAACCAAGCGCTTCCCAGCGTAAGCCAAGCTATTTGGCGTTCGCATTCGCACTCTGTCTGGCGGCTGCCGCCCCTTCCGCTTTTGCGGACTGTCCGCAACCGGCAGCGCCCCCCGCCACCGATCCCTTGCATACCATCATCCCCGTCCATTTCGATGCTTCCACAGGTGACATCACCGTCGGAAGCAAAACCTACTGTGGCGCTAACCCGGGCTTTCACCTGCTCGCTCTCCAGCGCCAGCCCGACATAAACAATCTGGACGCGCCCGATATGCTATGGGACCAAACATATACGGACGCCGCTAGTGTGAATAACGCGCTGAAACAGATCCTGACGCTAGGGGGAGGTCCCATCGTTATGGTGAACGCGGTAGGCAGCTACGGGATAACTCTCAGTAGCGTCGCCAAGGGGCTGACACCGTACGGAGCGTGGCCGGATCTGCAAGTTATCAATGGTGCCCTTCCATTTATCTTTATCGGAAATGGAGGCCGCAACCCGCAAACGGCTCTTCAGCGAGGGGGCAGCACGCGTCCCGTGGATGGCTATCTGGCGCAGGACTCTTCAAGCAATTACGCATTCATCCAAACTGATTTTGTTCAGTACGATATCACGACGGACGGAACAATTAAGGTACGCAATAAGACGTATGAAGCGGCGAATGCAGGGTATAAACAGGCCTGTGACGCCGCCGCATCCAACTCCTTTCATCTGGTGATAGTTGATCGTGAATCACTAAACACTCTGGTTGATAATGTCTACTGCACGGGCCAACATCCTTCCGTCCTTGGCTCTATGGCAACTGATCTCAGCGGCGTGACCGGTGAGGGGCAACTCGTCTTTATCGCCTCTAACGGCCATCCCATTCCGGCCGATTGGAATTTTGGCACGGACGGGGACGCCCGCGTGTACCCTCTCGCTCAGCAAATGGCCAGGCTCGGCGGCTATTGGGAGACGATGGTATATCTCACGCCGAACGACACTTATACTTTGGTCGGGGCTCCTCCTCCTCCCAGTTACGTGACGGGAGCGCGAAGCAGGGCAAGAGAGTCCAGTTCGGTCTACCCAACCGATAAGTCGGGGAACGCGCCAACCGGCGAATTGCATGGCGTCCTGGCACGCGGACGCGGCAACTGGTACAGTCCGCTGGATGCCGCTCCAACCGGGATGGCGAATCTTCAGCTCTACAACATTCTGGCCCAGGCGCCGCTCTCCTTTCCTTCATATACCAGCGGCGACCAACTCCCGGCTTACCAATCCCTTAACAACAACGTGTGCGGGGGCGACAACTGCATTCGCGATGCGTATGGCACTTTGAGCCTCGACCTCGGCACCTTTTATACGGACTTAACGTCGGCGCAGACCGCAACAGATCCCGCCACCAATAAGGATTGCGACGCCGCCGGTGACGTTAATGCCGGCGTGCCGTACTGTCAGGTGCGCGCCCAGCTTCAGACTGAGGTCAAGGATGCGGCCAATATTCATGCGTTCTACGACCAAATTAGCAGTCTCTGGTCGGCCAGCGGAACCGTAACCATCTTCTCGCAGCTGAGCGCCTATGACCAAGTTAAGGCCACTTTGCCTGCGCCACCGGCCGCACCTGCGCCTAGTCTGGCCGGACCCATCGCCAACCTGTTTTTGGGCTTGGCCAGTTTTATACCGAATATCGGACCGGTGTTTGGTGTGGCCGATCTGTTTTTCAATTTCGGCACCAGCCTCGCGACGGATCAGAACGGAAATCAGACGATCGACTTGACGTCGACCATCGGTCAACTGGAGCAGCAGGCGAGCAACCAATTTATTGCCCAGGGCACCGCCACGGGCAATTTGTTCCAGCTCATGACACAGGACTGGGGCAAGCTCAACACCTTGGGTTCCGACCTGCTCACTAATAACAAGCCCGGTTCGCCATGGTACTGGGACTTCAACCAGTTGTCCGCCATCCTGAGCGGCGCGAAATCGGCGATTACGGAGGGTGCCTATCAGAACATCATGCCGGCCGCCTACGCCATTGGGTCCTATTACCCGGATACTTGTTGTTTTGCGAGTCAGGGTATCCCACCATGGGGACAGTATCCGCTGTATGCCCAGCCGCGGGCCTATTGGGTCAACCAGGGCTATAACGCTCCTTACGTCCCCGTCGCCCACCCTTTCGCGCCCCCGAACTCAGCCACCTACATTCCATATACTTATCCGAACGACCCGGGGAATCCGTACGCCGGTAATCCAAGCACCGGAACGATTCTGGCGGCGAACCAGTGGTTGGGCATTAGCAGCGTCAACACTCCGTTTGTGGGTAACCCGACGAACGATTACCAAAGTGCCCACTATGAACCACCCGATCAATCCTTGCTGAGCACGCTTTTCACGCCGATATCGCAGGGCGGTGTGGGCGTTTATCGTCCTGCCTTCTTTGAAGGCTGGCC
>JAFARV010001012.1 GCA_019245255.1 Acidobacteriaceae bacterium
GCAGCAGCGGATGCGAAATTATGCATCGTCAGACCGAACATCTGTACCAAATAACTGAGCGTAGTTTCGGGCGTGTAACTCTGCCAGTTAGTATTGGTGGTGAAGCTGATTGCGGTATTGAATGCCAGGTCCGGACTTACCGAGCCCGCACCGTAATGCTGCGGGTTGAAAGGCAGAAAGCCCTGCAGCCGCTGCAGTGCATATAGCACTAAGGCACTGAACAGGCTGAATGCGAGCAAGGCGCCAGCGTATTCGGTCCACTTCTGCTCATGCTTTTCATCGACGCCGCAGACCCGATATACCAGCCGTTCCAGCCAGCTTAGTGCCGGAGTAAACCAGGTGCGCCGCCCCTCGCTCACCGCTTCCATGTACAACCCTAGCGGCTTGGTGCAAAGGAAAATGATGCCAAAGAATATGGCTATCTGTATCCATCCGTTCGCGGTCATAAGTTAAAACCTTTCCGGCCGGAGAAGAGCATAAAGCAGATAGACCCCCAAGCCAATCGATACCAGGCCAGCAATTGCGTATTCCACAGTTTTCCTCCAATTACAGGCGATCGCAAGCGCGTGTAAACAGCCATGTCAGAGAGAACAGCAGCACGATGAGTGCGAACCACAACAGGTCAAGCATATTCAGCTCCCAGTAACTAGCGCGAAGCGACCCGCTCTAGTACGTCAGTTATTTCCTTTGTTTCTTCCATGTAGGTCAGCAGAACGTCACGTCCGGCCCGTTTTAGCTTTTTGGCAAGTCTTTCCTCTTTGGTTGTCCACCATCGCTTGGGGGTGACCATGAGGGCAATTGTGTTGGCTGCAAAGGCGGAGGTAAGTGCCGGAATCCGCTCGCGGCCAAGCCGGATATCGATGGTGAGTGGTAAGTTGCAGCGCAACGAACTAAGCTGTTGGGCAACAAATCGAGGCGGGACCGCGGGTTTTTCAAGATCCAGAGGGAACGGAACGACGACGACTTTCACCACGCGGACGGATGCTTGTACACCAGAGCAAAGCTGCTCGGCATAGCGCAGCGCCGCCTGGCTCATCTTCACCGTGGTGAAGGGTATGATCACCTCGAGTGGCCGTACCGCAGCGGGCGCGCCTACGGCACAACTTCTCACCGGTTCTATGCGGTGCATTTGTACCTTTCAATCTGAAGGTACGGCGGAACCCGTAAAGAAGCCGTTAAGAAGAGGTCAGGAATTCGTTGCTGGTTCCGGTATGGCGAAGCGGTAGCCGACCCATGGTTCCGTCAGAAGGTAACGGGGCTTAGATGGTTGCGGCTCAATTTTCTTCCGCAGGGAGTTAACAAAGACGCGCAGGTATTCGACCTCATCACCATAGTCAGGACCCCAGACAGTTTGCAGCAGTTTTCGATGTGGGACCGGCTTGTTGGGGTTGCTGGCGAGAAAATAAAGCAGGTCAAACTCTTTGGGGGTCAAGCGGACAACTCTGCCGTTCGCAGTGACCTTGCGCGCGCCGAAATCGATTTCGAGGTCACCGACACGCAGCACCTGGTTATCGGCGCCTTGAGAGACGCTGCGCCGCATGGCCGCACGAATCCGGGCAAGCAGTTCCTGAATACCGAATGGCTTGGTAACGTAATCATCGGCGCCGGCATCAAGCGCCTGCACTTTATCCGCCTCCGTATTGCGCACAGAAAGGACAATGATGGGCACGTCAGAACGTTCACGGATGGCGCGGCAGGTCTCGAGCCCGCCAATGCCCGGCATATTCAGGTCCAAAAGGATCAGATCGGCTGGGAGTTCACGCAGCTTGTCAAGAGCTTCCTCGCCGGTTCTTGCTTCCATGACGGTATAGCCGATACTGGTAAGCGTCGCCTTCATCGCGCGGCGCAACTGTGGTTCGTCATCGATGACGAGAATCGAAGTGGTAATCATGTAGCCGGCAGTTTGAAAAGGAACACGGCGCCACCACCGGGCCGGTTTTCTGCCCAGATCTTTCCGCCGTGAGCTTCAATAATCCCCTTTGCGATAGCTAATCCCATGCCCGTTCCTTCCGTCCTGCCGCGGCCGCGCGTGCCACGATAGAACTTCTCAAAGATACGGTCAAGTTCCCATGGACTTATACCCGGTCCCTTATCCATTACCCGGACAGTGACGCTACCGTTGTTTCTCTCGGCCGATATCTCGACGGGCGTGTTTTCCGGCGAGTACTTGCAAGCGTTCTCGACCAGCTGGCGGACTACGAGCGCAATGAGGTCGGGATCAGCTTCCACAATCAGATCACGTGGAATGTTGATGACCGGCACGCGGCCGTTGGCGCAGGTTGCAGCTGCCTGCTGCAGCTTTTCGGCAAGCGGAACGGCCTGACGTTCGATGGTTACTTTGTGCGATTCGATCCTCGCCAGTTGAATGGCCTCTGTAATCGTACGCTGCAAACGGTCCGTTTCTTCATCGATGATACTCAGTAACTCCGCTCGCTTTTCCTCAGTTCGCGGAGGAATAGTAATCAGCGTACTTACGCAAGTCTTAATTGCTGTAAGCGGAGTTTTCAGATCGTGCGCGATCCCATCGAGCAGCGAGGTTCTGAGGCGCTCACCCTGTCGCGCCGCCTCGGCTGCCGCGGCATGTTCGATTGCGCGTATTCGTTCATAGCTGATACCTACAAGATTGGCGATGCTAT
>JAFARV010001016.1 GCA_019245255.1 Acidobacteriaceae bacterium
CGCTGCACGGGCTGAAGTCGATTGTTCACGGCTTGTTCGAACAGGGAGAAAAACTCCAGGTCGTACTGAACCGAACGCCCAAGATGATGGACATCAGCACGCAGGAGCTCGAGAAGATTCTGGGACGCTCACTGTACGCGACTTTGCCCAACGACTACATGGCACTCTACCAGTCCTATTCGAGTGGGAACCTGCTCGATTCCAATAATCGGCTGGCTCAACATTTCGGGATGCTGGCTGCGCGAATCGCCGGCGTACCCCCTGTCAAGTCCAAGAAGAAGTTCGCTCTTTTTGGATAGGAGTGAAGCATGAGCATCGTCGAAACATTAAAGACCGAGCAGAGAAGCGAAGAGAATCCCAGGCTCGCTACCGCAACACGAGATATTTCAACAGTTCAGTATCAGGACCTGAAGTTTGCAATCCATCGCAAGCTGCTCGACCGGATCAATCTGGAGGCGGTCCACGCTCTTCCGGGCGAGCGAGTACGGCAGGAGATCCGCCCGGCCATTTCCAAACTCGTCAATGAGGAAAAGACACCGCTCAGCTTAACCGAAAAGGACCGGCTGATCGAAGAAGTCCTGGATGAGGTCTTCGGCCTCGGGCCACTCGAGCCGCTCCTGCGTGATAAGACCGTTTCAGACATTCTGGTGACAACGCCGCGGCTGATCTATGTGGAGCGCGGTGGCCGTCTCGAACGAACGAATATTGAATTCAAGGACGATGCGCACCTCATGCGCATCATCGAACGTGTTGTGTCGCGCGTCGGGCGCCGGATCGACGAATCTTCCCCAATGGTGGATGCCAGGCTGCCAGACGGTTCGCGCGTGAACGCCGTTATCCCGCCCATTGCCGTCGATGGACCACTGCTCTCAATCCGCCGCTTCGGCGCAGACCCGCTCCAGCCCGCCGATCTCCTTCGAAACCTTTCCTTAACGGAGGGTATGCTCGAACTGGTTAAGGGCTGCGTTAAGGCGCGGCTGAACATCATCATCTCTGGTGGCACCGGCGCGGGAAAGACCACCTTCCTGAACATGCTTTCAGGTTTTATTCCCGCGAATGAACGCATTGTCACTATCGAAGACGCTGCCGAGTTGCAAATGCGGCAAACGCACGTTGCACGTCTCGAAACGAGACCGGCCAATATCGAGGGCCGCGGTGCGATTCTGCAGCGCAATCTGCTCGTCAACGCACTGCGTATGAGACCGGATCGCATCATCGTGGGTGAGGTCCGTTCGGAAGAAGCGCTCGACATGTTGCAGGCGATGAACACCGGTCACGACGGGTCCCTGACAACCATCCACGCCAACACGCCACGCGATGCAATCTCCCGTCTCGAGGTTATGGTCGGCATGGCCAGCTCTAACCTGAGCGTGCGCTCCATCCGCCAGCAGGTCGCTTCGGCCGTCGATTTGTTCATTCAGTGTTCCCGGTTGTCCGATGGCTCGAGGAAGGTAACCTTCATAACCGAGTGCGTGGGTATGGAAGGCGATCTTGTTACTACGCAGGATATTTTCCTGTTCGAACGCAACGGTCTTTCTCCGCAAGGCAAAGTGATGGGCCGGTTTCGGCCGACTGGTGTGCGCCCGAAGTTCAGTGAAAAATTGAAAGCGGCGGGGATTGATCTGCCTCCGCATTTGTTTCAGAGCGCTGTCGAGGTGCGCTAGCAGTGGCTCTGCTCCTCGCTGTTTTTGCGATCACGTTCGCCGTTGCGGCCGGCTCGGTTGCACTTGGATTCTCTTACTTCAAGCGCAAACAAAAACAGCAGATCCGCTCCATGCTTCACACAGCACAGGGGCCTCCCATCGGGCACCGCGATTCGAGCCTTATCAAGCCCGCGGACCCCGAAGATCCACTGGCAAAGTTTCTTCGCCAGTTTCAGGTAGTAGACCGCCTCAAGGTGATCTTCGAGCAGGCGGGGACGCAGTGGACCGCGAGCAAGCTTCTCGTAGTCTCCGCTACTACGACGGGTATCGGATTCGTGCTGGGCCTGAAGCTGGGATCTGCACTTCCAGGTGGAATTGGCCCGTTAGCCGG
>JAFARV010000042.1 GCA_019245255.1 Acidobacteriaceae bacterium
ACATCCGGGGCGGTGCTTCAGGTCGAGTTCGACGGCGTGATAACGGCGGTTGACGAGCTGATCGCAACACAGGAATGCGATGAGTGGCTGGCGCCCGGGTTCATCGACGTCCAGGTAAACGGATTTGCAGGAGTGGATTACAACGACCCGTCGGCGACGCCGGAGGCGATTGCCGGCTCGATACGGATGATGTTTCAGACGGGGGTTACGCGGTTTTTTGCGACGGTCATCACGGGGTCAGAAGAACACATGTTGGCGGCGCTTCGGAATCTTGCGAAGGCGAAGGCGCAGTTCCGTGCAAGCGGCTTGCCGGAAGCGGAAGCGATGGAAGGCTTCCACGTCGAGGGGCCTCATATCTGCGCCGAGGATGGTCCGCGAGGGGCGCATCCACGCGAGCAGGTCAGGCCACCCGATACGAATGAATTCGATCGTTGGCAAGAGGCAGCCGAAGGCAACATACGGCTGGTGACAGTTTCGCCGGAGTGGCCGACTACACCAGAGTATGTCCGGCATTTGGCAGGGCGCGGAGTGGTTGCGAGCGTCGGTCATACTAAGGCGACGGGTGAGCAGATCAAAGCGGCAGTGGACGCAGGCGCGAGCATGTCTACACACTTGGGGAATGCGGCGCATGCGGTTTTGCCCAAGACCGAAAACTACATCTGGCACCAGCTCACGGAAGACCGTCTGGCGGCGAGCTTTATTGTCGACGGCATTCACATTCCAGGCGTGTTCTTGCAAGCGGGGCTGCGTTGCAAGGGCACAGAAAGGTCTGTTCTGGTGACAGACGCCGTGATGCCGGCGATGTGCCCACCGGGGCCTTACCGGTTGGGCGAAGTGGAAGTGGAACTGAAGGGCGACAACAGCGTTGTTCTGCGCGGTGGAACGCGGCTCGCGGGGTCCGCGCTTCGCATGGACCATGCGATAGGAAATGCCGTCCGCCTGGGACGCGTGTCGTTGCAAGAGGCGCTTGCGATGGCGACAGTGAATCCAGCGCGTGTGGCACGGATTGCAGGAAGGCAGCGCGGAGTCGCAGCGGGCGAGAAAGCGGATCTGGTGCGGTTTGCCTGGAACGCGGCGACGGCCGAGCTGAGCGTGAAAGAGACGATCGTTTCCGGTGTGACGGTATTCAACGCGTAAATCCGCTGAGAATCGGTTTGCCAGGCTGGTGCATCGGGTAAGAGAAACTGTTAAGGGGCGCCCGGGCCCGCGGCGGAATCAAGCGGCGCACGTGCGCTCAGGTGTTGTAAATCGAAGCGACTCAATCGGAGATAAGACAATGGCATTTACACTTCCACCTCTTCCCTACCCTTCGGACGCACTCGAGCCTCATATCGACAAGCTGACGATGGAGATTCACCACGACAAGCATCATGGCGCTTACGTGAACAACCTGAACAAGGCGATCGAATCGGCTCCCGAACTCGCGAACAAATCTGTAGAGGAGCTTTTAGCGAACAATCTCGCGAATGTCCCAGAGAACATCAAGACGGCGGTTCGGAACAACGGAGGCGGGCACGCCAATCACACTTTATTCTGGACACAACTTTCAAAGGCCAGCGGCGGCGCGCCGAGCGGCGATATTGCGAGCGTGATCAACTCGAATTTCGGCAGCTTCGACTCATTTAAAGAGAAGTTCGCGGCGGCGGCAGCGGGCCGCTTCGGTTCAGGCTGGGCATGGCTGGTGAAAGATAACGCCGGGAAATTCGAGATCATCTCGACGGCAAATCAAGACAGCCCGCTCATGGAAGGTAAGAAGCCTGTGCTGGGACTGGATGTCTGGGAGCACGCTTATTATCTGAAATACCAGAACCGGCGCCCCGAATATGTCGCGGCGTGGTGGAACGTCATCAACTGGAACGAAGTGAATAAGCAGTTGAAGTAAGTGAGTAACGGCGGGGGCGGAACAGGATTTTTATCCGGTCTCGACTAACTGCCCCTGCACAACATTTTCCGGGCGCACCAGAAGCATGGCGATGGCGCCGAGCGTACAGAGGAGCGCCGCGGTGAGGAACGACGCGGACCATCCGAAGCGAGCGGCAATCCAGGGGGTCAGGGAGGCAGTCAATGCTCCTCCAATCTGACTCCCCATGTTCATGAATCCGGAGACGGAGCCGGCTGAGCCTTTGCCGATATCGGCTGAAATGGACCAGAAGACGCTCTGGGACAAATAGAGCGCGCCCGCTCCTCCGGCAAGGACGACGCTGGCGGTACGCGCGTCTGCGACCTGCATACCGAGTGCGATCAGTGCGGCGCACAGGCACAGAGCAGCGAAGGCGAGGAAACAGCGGCCTACGCGCTTGCCGAAGCGGTTTGTGAGCCGATCGCTGATCCAGCCGCCCAGCACCGACCCCGCGGACATGGACAAGTACTGGAGCATGGTAAAGACCGCGCTGTGCTTCAGATCCTGATGCCTTACTTTATTCAGGTAAATGAAAAACCAACTGAAAAATATGTAAGCGGTGTAACCGTAAGTGAAGTAACTGAGAGTTACGGCCCAGACGTTCGGAGTTGAGAGAATTTCGGCCCAGGACATCTGGGTATTGCGGGATCCGGGCAAAACGGCCGCGGCCTCCGGCAACCCGCTTTCGATGAGGCTGAGTTCCTGGGCGGATATCCAAGCGTGCTGTCGCGGCTTATCACGCGCGATGAGATACCAGATAGCGCCGACGAGCAGACCGAGGCATGCACTGGCCCAAAAGGAGGAGCGCCAACCGTAGTTGACCATCAGGTAAGTAATGATTGGCGGAGTGATGCCCGATCCGAAGCCGACGCCGGCAAAGATAATGCCGTTTGCCTTACCGCGCTCGGCGGAGGGAATCCAGTTTGCGACGATGCAGTTCGACGACGGGTAAACAACCGCTTCTCCCATTCCGAGGAAGAAACGCACCGCGATGAGAGCAACGAGCAGAGCTCCTGTTGCGGGAGAGAGAGCGGTGACCAGGGCGGTAAAGACGGCCCACCAGACGACGCCCAAGCTCAGCACTTTGCGCGGTCCGAGCCGGTCGGCGAGTGCGCCTCCGGGCGTTTGAAATAGCGCATAACCGAGCAGAAACGCTGTGAAGACGTAGCCGAGCTGCTGGTTGGTGAGATGAAACTCGCTTGCAATCTCACCACCCGCGATGGAGATGTTGACGCGGTCAAGATAAGCGACGGCGCTGACCAGAAACATCCACACGATCAGCAGCCAGCGGATATGGGTGTTTTTCACTGGGTGGCCAGGGTCTTCGAGGGAAGCGCGCTTCGATCATACTATGCGGTCCGAGGCGGGTTAGGCCGGGACGATAGCTTGCGGTGGTCCGTCGTCGACAGAAGTGTCGACCCTGCGGACAGAGTGCCCGCGCCACAACGTGTCGAACTGAGCGGCGGGCTTGTGGGGAGACCGGGTCCCATATAAACTGAGGGCATAATTCTGTATTCTGGTTCACGTAAGATTCGGATCGTGCTTTTACTAAACGGCTTGTAGCACATCCGAAGACACTGGCGTCAAATCTTCCGGGCTTCGTGGACCGAGAGACAGGGCGGAGGTGTGAAGTGATCGCGACGAACGGAGCTTCGCAGACGGAAATTGTGGACAGAGGGGGAGCAGAACGAGCGGCCCAGCCGAGCGAAGCCTGGTTTCGCGAAATGATCGAGGCGCTTCCGGCGGCTATTTACACGACAGACGCGGAAGGCCGGCTCACACACTTCAACAGCGCAGCGGTGAAATTGTCGGGCCGCGTTCCTCAATTGGGCAGCGACCAATGGTGCGTGACATGGAAGCTGTTCCATGCGGACGGGACGCCGCTGCCACACGATCAGTGCCCGATGGCGACAGCGCTTCGGGAAGGGACAATCGTCCGCGGTGGCGAATACATAGCGGAGCGGCCGGACGGCTCGCGTTTCTGGTTCACGCCGTACCCGACACCTTTGCGCGACGCAGAGGGACGG
>JAFARV010000016.1 GCA_019245255.1 Acidobacteriaceae bacterium
CCGCGTATTCAACATTACAGGTCCCGAGACGCTGTCGGTCCGATATATTGCCGAAGAGTTCGGACGCCGCTTTAAAATCGACCCGATTTTTTCCGGCGAAGAGAGTACAACCGCATTGCTTAACAACGCCGCCGAGGCGCACCGCACGTTTGGGTATCCGACTGTGTCCCCGCTTCAGATGATCGATTGGATCTCTGACTGGATCAAGCGCGAGCAGCCGCTCCTCCGAAAACCGACCCACTTTGCCGCTCGGGACGGGAAATTCTGATGGATATTCGCACTCGGCTTCTCCAGGGTGGAGTGATTCCCGCGCATCCCCTCGCGCTGAACAGCCAAAGGAAGCTGGACGAGCGCCGCCAGCGAGCTCTGACGCGTTATTACATCGCTGCAGGAGCTGCGGGAATCGCCGTAGGCGTCCACACCACACAATTTCAAATCCGTAAGGTCGGCCTCCTCAAGCCGGTCCTCGAGCTCGCAATCGAGGAGAACGCCCGCGATCGTGTCATTGCGATCGGAGGCGTGTGCGGTCCCTCACGTCAGGCAGCACGCGAAGCCGAACTCGCCTCTGCGCTTGGCTACGATGCAGTCCTGCTCAGCCTGGGCGCACTCGCGGATGCGTCGGTCGACGATCTCATCCAGCACGCTGAGGCCATTGCCGGCATCATTCCCGTTGTTGGGTTTTATCTCCAGCCGGCGGTTGGCGGAAGAATTCTTCCATACGATTTCTGGCGCCGCTTCGCCGAGATCGAAAATGTTGTCGCCATCAAAATCGCGCCCTTTAATCGCTACCAGACGTTGGATGTCGTCCGGGCGCTGATCGACAGCGGCCGGGCAACTGACATAGCCCTGTACACAGGCAACGACGACAACATCGTCGTCGACCTGCTTACCGACTTCAACTTTGGTAATGGCTCCGCTCGCATTGTCGGCGGTCTCCTGGGCCATTGGGCTGTCTGGACGTGCTCGGCGGTTTCGATCTGGCGCTGTATCGCCGAGACGCGCTCCCTGACGCCGGAACGGTTGACGGTCGCGCAGCAGATCACCGATATGAACGCCGCCATCTTCGATCCCTCGCATAACTTTCGCGGCTGCATCCCCGGAATCCACCAAGTGCTGAGGCGCCAGGGGCTGCTCGAGGGAAGATACTGCCTCGATCCGCACGAAGAGCTCTCACCAGGTCAAAACGAAGAGATCGATCGCGTTCGAGCGGCCTACCCGCATCTCGCTCAACAAGACGACGCATTTATAAAGGAGCATTTGGACACCTGGCTCCGTTAAGGACAAACACGAATCGCTATGCCGACAATCACCACCGAGAAACTGAATCTCCATATCTTTAAAACGCCCCAGGAACTAGGCGCTGCGGCAGCCCGCCACGCTGCGGACCGCATGCGCTCCCTTGCCCAGAAATACGAAATCGTTCCGGTGGTGTTTGCAACCGGCAACTCTCAGCTCGAAACGCTAAGGGCGCTTGTGCAGATGCCCGACATCCCGTGGGAAAAGATCATCGGTTTCCATTTGGACGAGTACATCGGCATCTCTGACCAGCATCCGGCTTCGTTCCGCCGTTATTTGCGGGAAGAGTTAGCCAGCCGCGTCCCGATTCGCGAGTTCTACTACCTGGAAGGTGACTCGCCTGATCCCAATGAGACTTGCCTGCAATACGCTGGCCTGCTGCGCGAGTATGATCCGCAACTCTGTCTCATCGGAATTGGAGAAAACGGACACCTTGCGTTTAACGATCCTCCTGTCGCCGATTTCAGCGATCCGACAGACGTGAAGATCGTCACGCTTGACGAGGCCTGCCGTCGTCAACAGGTCGCGGAAGGATGGTTTCCATCCTTCGCTGATGTACCCGAAACAGCAATTTCACTGACCATCGCGTGTCTGTTCCGCATCCCGGAACTGATCGCGTCCGTGCCGGGCGAGCGCAAACGCGTAGTGGTCCGGCGCACCATGGAAGAGCCCATCTCGACAGATTGCCCCTCGACAATACTGCGGACGCACCCAAACGTCCACGTGTATCTCGATGCGAACTCTTATCCGCAGGTGACATGCTGACGCATTTTCGTCGCGAACTCTGCCTCCGCATGACAAAATAGTGTGTTGAAGATCGTTGTCGACGGGATTTACTACGCCGTTGGTCTGATCGCCGCCGGCGTGGCAGTCTCGTGCTTCCTGAACCCTTGGATTGGTACGCCGTTTTATCTGCTGGCGGCCTTCTGCTTATACTTTTTCCGCGATCCCGATCGTACTCCACCGCCCGGCGATGTTATGGTCGCTCCGGCTGACGGGAAGGTGGTCGCAATTCGTGAGCTGCCGGATCGGCAAACCAGAATCAGCATATTTCTCAACGTCTTCAACGTTCATGTGAACCGGACACCCATTCCGGGGACCGTGAAGGACGTTGTATATCAGGAGGGCAAGTTCCTGGTTGCAAGCCACGAGGCTGCCTCGTCTGACAACGAGCAGAACACGCTTGTTATCGAGGGACAAGGGAGCCGCGTGGTCTGCCGCCAAATTGCCGGTCTGATTGCACGGCGCATCGTTTGTTACAAAAAGCCAGGCGATCTGCTCGCCCCAGCCGAACGCATCGGGTACATCAAGTTCGGATCGCGCGTTGATGTGCTCTACGGTCCCGAATGGCGTATCACGGTTTGCGTCGGAGCCAAGGTCGTTGCGGGCTCAACGGTGCTTGCCAGCCGGGAACCGCTGCCGGAGGGCGTCTGAACCTGCGAGAACAACTGTTAGGGCCGCCCCGCGAGCGGAAGAAGCCCCGGAGGGCCGCTTACGCGTTGCCGACCCTGTTTACGTCCGGGAACATCTTTCTGGGCTTTCTGTCCCTGATGAACAGTTTCGAGGGCGTTCGAACGGGTGACTTCAGCCACTATGCCACCGCGGCAAAGGCACTGGGCTTTGCCGTCTTCTTCGACGGTCTCGACGGCGGCGTCGCGCGCATGACAAACACGACCAGCGACTTTGGACGCGAACTGGACTCGCTCGCGGACGTGATCACATTTGGAATTGCGCCCGCTGTTCTGGCATACGTCTGGGGGGTGCTGGGCGTTGGGGGCGATGGAGGCTTGCGCGGCCATCTCACCAGCGCAGGGTATTTCGTAGCTTTTTTCTATCTTCTGTGCGGTGCCGTCCGGCTCGCACGTTTTAACGTGCAAACGAATCCGATGCCTAAAAATCCCGGCCGGCCCGATCGAAAGTACTTTGTCGGGATGGCGATTCCAGCGGGCGCGGCGATGGTCGCAGCCGTGGTGTTCATGGATCCCGAGCCCGTTAAATCCTTCACGCTGTCGGTTAGCTGGTTGGTTCTTTTAGTCATCATTGGCCTGCTGATGGTGAGCACGTGGCGCTACCCGAGTTTCAAGCAGCTTGGCTTCTCTAAGGCCCGCTCACCGCTTTTCGTGCTGATCGTGGGAGGGGCGGCCATGTTGATTGCAAATTGGCCCCAACCCGCGCTGCTGGCCATGGCAAGCGCGTATGTCTTCAGTGGGATCGCGATCCGCGTTGGCGGTATTGTGCGGCGCTACAAACGATCACGCGACAGCGCTCATTTAGCGGAGCATCAAATTGGCTAAGGCAGAACCGAAGTACACGGCCTTGAAGATTGCGCTGGTTGGCAGCGACACTCTGCTGGGGCGCGAGATCGTCGAGATCCTCGAACAGCGAATCCCGGGTTTGGCAGTCAGCGGATTTTCGGCAACGGGGGAAGGCAATTTCAGCGACCACGAAGATGAAGCAATCTACCTGCATCCGCTCGAATCGCAAGCATTGAAAGGCCAACAGGCCATTCTGCTGGCCGGCGCTCCCGAAGGCGCGAAGAAAGCATACGAACTGGCGAAGGCCGATGGCGGCCGCCCGGTGCTGATCGATTGTCTTGGCCAGCTTGAAAATCAGCCCGAAGCGCGCATCGTTGCCCCCCTAATCGGGGAGGCCAGCAGCCCAACCGCATGGCTGCAAGTCGTCGCCCACCCTGCCGCGAACGCAATTGCCTTATTGCTGGTGCGTCTCGCGCGCCTGGGGCCGATCCGTCAGTGTGTGGCCCACGTCTTCGAACCGGCGAGCGAGCGCGGTAAGAAAGGCGTCTCTGAACTGCATCAGCAGACCACCAGTCTGCTGTCTTTCAAATCGCTCGACAAGCACGTGTTCGATGCCCAATTGACATTCAATCTGCTTTCAAAATACGGGCAGGACGCGCCAGATCCGCTAAGTGGTGTCGAGCAGCGTATCGAGCGAGATCTGGCAACCCTGCTGAGTAGGCAACGGCAGTTGAACATTCCAATGCCCTCGCTCCGCCTCATTCAGGCGCCTGTGTTTCACGGCTACAGCATCTCTCTCTGGCTCGAGTTCGACCGGAACACAACCGCAGTCGAAGTCGAACAAGCGCTCGCTTCCGCCAGCATTGAAGTTCGCGGCGAGACTGATGAGGCTCCGGACAGTGTGGGTGCAGCGAGCCAAAGCGGTCTTATCGCCGGAGACATCCGCATTGACCGTAATGATCCCCGGGCAGTCTGGATTTGGGCAGTTGGCGACAATCTACGTTTGACTGCGGATGCGGCCGAGGCAATCGTGGCACAATTGAGGCCTCCACTCCCACAATGATGCGTTGTTGTTTTTCGTTGCTTCCAGTTTTAACTTTTACTATGGTCTCGTGCGGATACCACGTGGCCGGACAAGGTGATGCCATCCCGAAACGCGTGCAAACAATTGCAATTCCCACATTCTCGTCGGGATCGAACCGGTATCGGCTTAGTGACTCGTTGCCCAACCAAATTGCACGCGAATTTACTTCTCGGACCCGCTTTCATGTCGTTCTGGATCCAGCGGAGGCGGATGCAGTCCTGCGCGGCACCATCAATGCAGTATCCACATATGCGACGATCGCCGATCCAACCAGCGGGAAGGCGACCACGGTGCAGGCGGCGGTAACCGTTAGCCTCACTTTGACGGAGCGCGCCAGTGGAAAGGTCCTATTCTCGCGCCCTAACCTGACCGCCCGCAGCTACTATGAGATCGCAACCGACCCTCACCAGGTTTTCGACGAGTCCGGTCCCGCTTTTGACAGAGTCAGCCGCGATCTCGCCCGCGATATCGTCAGCGCCGTGGTTGAGAACTTCTGAGTCACCGTGCCTGTTCTGAATCCCGAACAATTTCTCGCGCGCCTTCCCAAGCAGCCGCTCGCGCCGGCTTACTTGTTTGCCGGGCCTGAGGGTTACTACCGAAAACTATGCAGAGACGCTCTCGTAAGTCGGACATTGCCCGAGGACAGCCGGGCCGATGGCTTCACGTATACCGACCTGGAACAGTGCAGCTTGTCGGACGTCCTGGACGATGCGCGCTCTCTCTCGCTGTTTGCCGCCAACCGCGTAATTTGGATTTCGAGCGCAGAACTCGCCCTGCCCCGCCGTCTGCCATCCGCGGCCGAAGAGGAAGAAATTGCCAGCGGTTCGTCTGGTTTCTCTCTGCGAGATTATCTGCGCGATCCGACCGCCGGCACAGTGCTGGTTTTCGAGTGCAGCCGCTATGATTTCTCGGGCGATGACAGGCTGAAGCTCGAACGAGTGCAAAAGTTCTACTCGGACATCCCGGTTTCAGTAGAGTTTCGTCCGTTGACGCCTGAATCGAGCCGCTTTCTTGCGCAGCAGCTCGCAAAACACCACGGCCTCAAGCTAGCGGGAGCCGAACTCGCAATGCTCCTCGACGCCGTCGCCGGGGATGCAAATCGTTTGTCAGCAGAGATCGAGAAACTGTCGCTCTTTGTCGAGGCTGGCCGCGCGGTCACTATGGATGACCTTCAACTCCTGGTTCCGAACGCATCGCAAAGCACCATCTTCAATCTCGTGAACGCACTCGGGCGGCGCGACAGGGCGGGCGCGCTGAGATCCCTCGACATCCTTATTCGCGAAGGCGAGTATCTCCCGCTGGCTCTAACCTTTTTGAGCACCCAGTTTCGTCTTGCGCTCGCAGCAAAAGAGGGCCGAGTGAATACGCCCCAACAGGCTCAGTCATTGTTTGCCAAGCTCGGAGTCCGCGTCTGGCGCGAACGTGCCGAACAGGTGATGGGAACAGCAGCGGCGTTCACGAGCGAGCAGTTGTCGAAGGCCCTGGCATTGATCTACGACACCGACAAGAGATTCAGGGACGGATTCAGAGACGATCGCATCATTATGGAAGGCCTGGTGCTGGCGTTGACTCGGTCAGGCAAATAGCCGTATCTACCGCGCGCCCCTTTTCCGCCGAAGTTCAAACAACACTACGCCGGCGGCAACGGAGACATTCAGGGACGATACCGCTCCCGACATCGGAATGCGAACCAGCAGGTCACAGTGCTTCTGCACGTTTTGGTGAATGCCTTTGCCTTCACCGCCGAGAACGATCGCAGCCGGTGTTGCCCAGTCGACCAGATTGTACGATTCGGTCCCGCGTTCGTCCAGGCCATAAATCCAGAAGCCCTGCTGCTTCAAGTGTTCGAGTGTTTGGGTGACGTTCGTGACCCGGACGACCGGGAGGTATTCGAGCGCTCCGGCGGCGGCGCGCGAGACTGTTTCGGTGAGCGGGGCCGAGCGCCTCTCCGGTACGATAACTGCATCCGTTCCCGCCGCGTGTGCCGTGCGAATGATGGCTCCGAGATTATGCGGATCCTCAACTCCGTCGAGAACGACAACTAACTTTGCGTTCGCGATTGCCGCATTCAGATCCACATATTCGTGAACCGCGCCGAAGGCGATCACGCCCTGATGGGACACGCCCTTGCTCGCGCGGTCGAGTAGCTCGCGTGGCTCGAACCTCACGGGGATCGATTGCGCTCTGCAGAGATCAACAATCTCCTGAATGCGTGGCCCCCCGGCTCCCTTCGCAACCACGACTTTCTCGAACGGGCGATGTGCCCGAAGTGCCTCTCGAACCGGATGAATGCCGAGCGTCAAGCGCATCAGCCGGCCAGGGTTTCCTCCGTCTTTGGCGCGGCCGGTGCGGAAGGCGATGCGACGGGAATTCCATTTTGCTCAAGCGAAGCACGAACTTCCTTGGGCGAAAGCCGCGAAGCATCGTATTCGACGAACAGTTCGTCGCCCGATGGCTTCAGCCGGACCGCGAGAAAGCCATACACCGAATGCATATGCGAAATAGCTACGAATTGCGGCTCCTCAAGGGGACGCGAAAGCTTGAACGTGATATCGACCTTCGTCATCGGGAATCAGAATAGCACTCAAACTAGCTAGAGCAGAAGTAAACATCACCCCCAGCCTCACTCCTGTTTGAGCTTCCAAAGTACCTGGCGAAGGATTCCAAGCCAGGTCTCCGCATCCACTTGCGGAATACCGAGCCGCAGCACCAGGCGCCGCAGCTTGAGTTCTGTTGATTTAGAGGTGCGCTCATTGATATAGCCCGAGCGGTCGAGAATCTCGTGCATCATCCCGGTGATCCGCTCCAGATCTTCGGCCGTTGCGGCTGCCGGCTGCGGAAACCGGTCCTGTATTCGCGCTTCATCGCGGATCAACTCGTAAAGCGAGATCGCAACCGCCTGCCCGAGATTCATCGACCCATGCTCAGCCCGCGCAGGAATGCGGAGCAGCCAACGGCAGTAACTCAGGTCTTCATTCGATAACCCGAACTTTTCCGACCCGAACAGCAGAGCCGCCTCCGCCGATGCCAAATGCTCCCGCAGTAGCTGTGCCCCGGCTTCGAGACGGTACAAGGGCGCATGCAGGTCTCGATGTCCGACCGCGGTAGTGCCAATGACCAGCGAACATCCGGCGATGGCCTCGGAAACTGAGGCGTGCACTTGCGCCCGCTCCAGAATGTAGTGAGCGCGGACGGCAGACTTCGCTTCGCGGAAGGCCACGTCATAGGGATTCACGACCCGGAGATCGGCGAATCCAAAGTTGCTCATTGCGCGTGCTGCGGCGCCGATGTTTAGCGGATTACGAGGCGAAATAAGAACGACCCGCAGCCTGTCAGTGAACGCCGCATTGGCCGGCGCGTCAGACACTACTGCTCCAGGTACGTGTACCCCTGCAGACCCTCTTCATAGAACTTGAGAAGCCGGCCGGATTCCTCATACCCGATTCGCTGTTCCCGAACAGCGACCTCAACATCCCGCCGGAACTGGTCGATCAGCATCTGCGAGTTGTATTGCACGTAGTTCAATACCTCGCGAACGGTGTCGCCCTGTACGACGGTTTCGAGAATCACTTCGCCACGCTCATCCAGGCTTACATGGACTGCGTTCGTGTCACCAAACAGATTGTGCAGATCGCCCAGGATCTCCTGATACGCACCGAGCAGAAACGCTCCGAGAATGTAACTCCCGTTGTTGAACGGATGCAGCGGGAGTGTTTTCTTCACGTCCCTTCGATCGATGAACTGGTCCACCTTGCCGTCTGAGTCACAGGAAATATCACCCAAAATTGCATTGCGTGTGGGCGGCTCGTTCAGCCGGTGAATCGGCATAATGGGAAACAACTGCTTCACCGCCCAGCTGTCGGGCATGCTCTGAAAAAGAGAGAAGTTGCAGAAATACGTATCCGAAAGCAGACCCTCCAGGCCCTCGAGCTCCTCCGGGAAGTAATCTAGTTCCTTCGCCAGTTTCAAAATGCGCCGGCAAATCGCCCAGTAGAAGTTCTCGGCGAGGCTGCGCTGATCGAGCGTCAAATAGCCCAGGCTGAACAGATTTAGCGCCGAGTCTAGCGCCTGCTGCGCATCATGATACGTTTCGAGCAGGTTTCTCTTATTGATCGAGCGGTGCGTCTCAAACAGGTCAATCAGACATTGTTCGGAGTCCTCAGGTACGCTCGAAGGGAGCTCTTCCTCGCCAAACCCGCTAACGCCCAGAACGTTGAACACCAGCACGCTGTGATATGCTGCCACGGCGCGCCCGCTTTCGGTGACGATCGTTGGATGCGGAACTTCCGCCTCGTCGCAGATGCTCTGAATGTGATAGACGACGTCGCGCGCGTACTCCTCAAGCGTATAGTTGACGCTCGATTCGAAATCCGTCTGCGACCCGTCGTAGTCAATGCCAAGCCCGCCCCCAACGTCCATAAACTGCAGGCCGGTTCCCATCTTCTTCAGCTCGACATAGATTCGAGCGCCCTCGATGACGGCTGCCTTGATCTGACGGATGTTCGTGATCTGGCTGCCGAGATGAAAGTGCAGCAACTGAAGCGAATCCTGCAGACCGCGCTCGCGCAGGAATTCAACGGCTTTGATCGCTTCGCTTACCGTCAGCCCGAACTTGGAACGGTATCCGCCCGACGACTTCCAGCGTCCCGAGCCGCGGCTGGCAAGCTTCATCCGCATCCCTATGGTCGGCTTTACGCCCACGGCCTCCGCATGCTTTGCGATTAGCTCCAGTTCGGTGTACTTCTCGACAACTGGAATGATGCGGCGGCCGATCTTTTTGGCAAGCATCACCATTTCGATGTACTCGTCGTCTTTGAATCCGTTGCAGATGATCGGAGTTTCGTTGTCGGCGATGGCCAGTACGGCCAGCAGCTCGGGCTTTGAGCCCGCCTCGAGTCCGAAGCGGTACGCGCGTCCGAACTGGAACACTTCCTCGACCACTTGCCGCTGCTGATTCACCTTGATCGGGTACACGCACGAGTAGCCGCCCTGGTATCCGTGTTCCCGGATCGAGACGTCGAACGCCTGGTGCATGTCACCGAGCCGGTGTTTCAAAATGTCGGCGAAACGGATGAGTATGGGTAGAGAAATACCGCGCCATTCGAGCGTATCGACCAGCTGCTTCAAGTCGATGCGCCGCTCCGGTTCCTTCGTTGGATGAACAACGAGATGGCCATTCTCGCCCACCGAGAAGTAGCCCTTGCCCCAGCTGGCAACATCGTACATTTCGGCTGCATCGGTGGTGGTCCACCGGTCGGCAGGTTCACGCACTTGCGCCAGCGGCGCTACTTTCGTAATCATCGATCTCCTCGGGAGTGGCGGTAGAGAACCAACGCCCGTGGGCTCGGGGCGTGTCCCAAAATCCAATTAAAACATGGAATCACCCGAATGTCGCCCTGAACAGCGACCACCGCCGCGGAGACAGGTGAGGGCGCGTCGAGATGGGGCCGCTAATTCTTAACAAATTAGTTGACAAGCACGTCCGAAGGATCTACAAAGGATCTAGCTCTTAATTTCTTAAGAATTCAGGAACCAGTGTCAAGAAAAGTCTCCCGCCAACTCACCGAAGCCGAACTCAGATTGATGAACGTCCTTTGGAAGCGAGGACCGGCTACCGTGGCGGAAATCACCGATGGATTGAAGGCTGACCCGCCGCTGGCATATAACACGGTCCTCACTACTCTCCGCATCCTTGAGAGCAAGGGCTTCGTTCGTCACAAGAAAGAGAGCCGCGCGTTTATCTACGAGGCAAGTGTTGCGCAGGAGGAAGCAAGCCGCAGCGCATTGAGACAACTATTGGCGCGGTTTTTCAATAACTCGCCCGAACTGCTGGTTGCCAATCTGCTCAAAGACGAGCAGATTCGAAAGCGCGATCTCGAGCGTGTTCGGAAACTGATTGCAGAATAGCGAAAAGAGGGCAGGAGAATGTTGCACGTCATCATCTACTTGAACCGGGCGGGAGCTGTGATCTTCGCCTGTTTGCTGAACACCGGGCTGATCGCAGTAGCCGTGGTCGCCATGGCACTTCTGCTCGCGCGATTGAAGACATGGAGCGCAGCCACTCGATGCAGCCTCTGGTGGATCGCAATCGCTTTGGTCATCGCGTCTCCGTTCGCTGGCGGCCTTCTCACGCAACACCAAGCGGCTCCAATGATGGCAATTTCCGCTAAGAGCTCAGTCGTCCATCTGCTCGCAACCCGGCACGCGCCTGATCCTGGTGTGCCGTCTTCGCCTCGCGTGGGACTCTCGGCCGTTGGATTGTGTCTGCTCTGCTG
>JAFARV010000024.1 GCA_019245255.1 Acidobacteriaceae bacterium
GCCGCGGGCTATGCGCCAGAGATAGCTTACTTCGAGTGCTTGCACGAGCTGAAGCTGATCGTCGATTTGATTTACGAAGGAGGTCTCAGCTATATGCGGTATTCGATTTCCGATGCCGCCGAATATGGCGACTACACGCGCGGTCCCCGCATCGTCACCAAGGAGACCCGCGCCGAGATGAAGAAGATCCTGAGCGAGATCCAATCGGGCGAGTTCGCCAAGACCTGGCTTGCGGAAAACCGCGCCGGACGCAAGAAGTTTCTCGCGATGCGCGAAGCAGCAAAAGATCAGCCGATCGAAAAAATCGGAGCCGAGTTGCGCGCCATGATGCCGTTTTTGAAAAAACGGAAAGAAGCCGGCGTTCCCCAGGAAGTGGGCGTAGGGGCGTAGCTGCCTCAGCTAACCAATAGACACGCTGCGTAGTGCGTGTTGGTTACGTAGCTCGTAATCTGAGACTGAGTACGCCCGCTGTGTGCGCGCAGCCCACAGCCACTGTGGCATGCCTGCCGAGCCCATTGTAAACTAAGAAGCCAAGAGTTAAGTTGCTTCTGGTTAGCTTCATCGAGCCAACCAAACCGAAAGCTGCTTTCCTAAGAATGCTACGCGCATTGCAGTGATGGGTGCCTGGCTATATGGACACGGGACGAAAGGACCGAGAAGGCTTGAACCGCTCAGCTCCAATCCCCGGGCTCTCGGAGGCTCTTGAAAAATCGACCAACGGCGACCACAACGCGTTCGACCGCCTGTTCACACTGATCTACAATGACTTCCGCGGGCTTGCCAAGATCTATCTCGCCCGCGAACCGCATGCCGACACGCTGCAGGCGACGGCTTTGGTTAACGAGGCTTATCTCCGGCTCGCGGAGCAAAAAAGAGTGGATTGGAAGAACCGCAGCCATCTCTGGGCCGTGGGTGCGATTGCAATGCGCCGTATTCTGGTGAACCATGCTATTGCGGCCAAACGGGACAAGCGAGGCGGAGCGGCGGCGCGAATCACGCTCAACGAGGATCTCATCGGCGGCGAGCAGAACCTCGACGTGCTTGCCGTCGATCAGGCTATCGCCGCCTTGGCGAAGCTGGACGAGCGCCACGGCAAACTTGTCGAACTGCGTTTCTTTGGCGGCCTGAGTGTTCCTGAGGTGGCCGCCGTTCTCGGCGTGAGCGTCAGCACGGTCGAAAAAGAGTGGAGGTTCTGCAGTGCGTGGCTCAAAAACGCGCTCCGGTCTTAACGCAATCACCGATCCGGCGGTCTACAAGCGAGTAGCGGAGCTCTTCTCGCAAGCGGCCGAGTTGCCGGTACAACATCAAGCCGCCTTCCTTCGAGATAGGTGCGGCAGTGATTCCGACTTACTCCGGCTGCTAAATAACCTTTTACAGGAAGACCGGCAGGGCGTAATTGAGCCGGAACTCGCGGCAGATCGCTCGATGCCGGTTATTCAGGAAGATCTCAGCGGACGAACTCTATCGCATTACCAGATCGTTCGTCCGTTGGGAGCTGGTGGAATGGGAGTCGTTTATCGCGCCAAGGAGACGCGGCTCCAGCGGACCGTCGCGCTGAAATTTCTGCCGCCGCTTCTCAGAGACGATTCCGCCAGCCGCGAGCGTTTCGCGCTCCAGGCCGCGTATGGTCTCCAGACCGCCCATGAGAAAGGGGTCGTGCATCGCGATATCAAGCCCGCGAACCTGATGCTGACCGACATCGGATCGGCCGAGCCCCTGGTTCGAATCCTCGATTTCGGAGTCGCGCAATGGAGTGAGAAGACCGTTCTGACGCAGCAAGGCTTCAGGATGGGAACGGTGCTGTACATGGCGCCGGAACAGGTTGCGGGATCCCGGGTAGATCAGCGCGCCGATATCTGGTCTCTCGGCGTCGTGCTTTACCAGATGCTCTCGGGCCGGGTGCCCTTTGGGGGAAGCACATTGCCCGAAACGCTCGCCGCTATTGCAGGCCCGCAGACGGCGGACCTCCGGCTTATCCGGGAAGTCGCATCTCCCGAACTCGTTTCCATCGTTCGTAAAATGCTCGACAAAGAGCCCGCGAAACGGTATGAAACAGCCAGTGCGTTGGCCTCGGACCTGGAGAGTATCCGGCGCGCCGCTCCGCCAGCCCCGATGGCTCGTATCGCGCGTGGCCCCGCGGTTCACAGGGTGGCGGGAATCGGTGCGATCGCGGGCCTGATGGCTCTCTCGATACTCTTGTTCGTTCACTACAACCGACAACATGTCCTGGATACGTTGAGAATCATCCCGTTTACCTACTAACCTGGCTACCAGGAAGATCCCGCGATTTCGCCTGATGGCAAGGAAATCGCATTCGTAGGACAAGGAAAGGACGGCAACAACCCCTTCGAAGTCTACGTGCAACTCATCGGCTCGAGCGATCGGCTGCGCCTGACAAACGTTCCCAAGGGCACCGAGGATCGCTCGCCAGTCTGGAATCCGAGCGCGACCAGGATCGCATTCCTTCGAAGCCGAGCCAACCAGCCCTTCGCGAGGATTCTGATGATATCAGCGCTGGGCGGTAGCGAAACGGATCTCGGCATAGACAAAGTTGCCGGTTCCGGAAGAGTTGCGTGGAGTCCCGATGGGCGCACGCTGGCATTTGCTCGTTCCATCGGGAAGGACCAGAGCGCCATTTTCGAATTATCTTTTTCTGACCGGAAGATTCGCCAACGATCTTTTCCAGCACCCGGCGAAACGGATTGGTGTCCGGTATACGATCCGAGCGGCAGTCGATTGGCTTTCAACCGTAACGGAGAGGAAATCGTTGTGATAGACCCCGGCCGCGAAGCCTTACGAACACTCCCAGCCGAGAGGGCTGGACTCACCTGGACAGCCGACGGCCGCGCGCTTGTGTACCCCCGGTTTGGCAGGTTGGCTGAGGTCGATTCTGTCAGCGGCTCGGTTGCCGAGCCCGCTGCGGCTACGGTACTGGGGCCCGACATTTGGGAATTACCCCGATGGCCACACTCAAGCGGAAATCAC
>JAFARV010000026.1 GCA_019245255.1 Acidobacteriaceae bacterium
TGGCTGATGATCATGTGTTCGATCAGTGTCCGAAGCTTGGCAGGAAAATCAGGCAGGTGCGCGAGCTTATCGGCAACAATACGCAAGCCGATAATGATATGTCCAAGCAATTGCCCTTCCGTGCTGTAGCCGAAACTGCGCACATACGAAAGTTCGTCGATCTTGCCGATATCGTGCAGTATGGCTCCCGTCAACAACAATTCCAGATCGACCGTCTGATAGTGAGCTGCAGTCAAGCGGCACAGCGTACACAGCGAAAGAACATGTTCGAGAAGCCCGCCTCGACAGGCGTGATGAATGTTCTTTGCCGCGGGAGCCACGCGATAACGCGATGCAATTCGATCGTCTGCGAACACCGCTTCGAGCAGGCCCTGTAAATGCGGATTTGTGATGCCCGCGACGACGCCCTGAAGCTCCGCCCACATCTCATCGGGATTGCGTTCTGAACACGGGAAAAAATCTGCAAAATCCACCTCGTGATCCTGCAGCCGGCGAAGCTTGTGAATGGTGAATTGCGAGCGGCTCTGGTACACCTGCATCATGCCTTTCACCTTGACAAAGTCGTCGCGTTCGAACGTTTCCATCACCTCTGCAACGTTGTCCCACATCTTGCCTTCGATCTCGCCAGTGCGATCCGCAAGATGAAGCGAAAGGTACGGCTCACCCGTTTTCTTCTGACGAATTTCCTTGGATAGCACCAGAAAAAACGCCGTAACAACTTCGTTCGGCGTGAGAGTGCCGACGTACGGAGACTTCATGAAATTAACGGCTGCTGCTTTTGCCTGTGATGGTGGTGGACGTACCGGGAATCGGCAGCATGCCGAGAAGGCGTTTGTGGCGAGTCTTCTGCTCAACCTCCGCCTTGGTCACGGTCTCGGGTTTCAGCTGCACCGGATCCTGCCACTTAGTATCTTGCCCAGGCGCCGCGCCGGTATCCACGTACCCAGGCTTAATCTGCAGGAACGCGGATTTCCGTAACTCAGTCAGATACTCACGGACTTTGGGCTGCATTTTGGGACCGTAGAGAATGTTTTCAATGTCGGGCTTTGCTTCATCCAGCGACTCGAGTCCCGCCTTTGTGTGATCGTCTACCTTCAGAATTTCAAAGCCGGTAGCAATCTTAATTGGCTGCGTTACTCCGCCCTTCGGCAGATTCCAAACAGCGTCTTCAAACTCCTTTCGAAGATCACCCTTCTTGTACCCGCCCAGGACGCCTCCCGACTTAGCGGTTGCCGCGTCGGAGTTGTCGCGAGCCAGATCCGAGAATCGCTCGCCTTTCGTTGCATCGGTCGCTAGCTGCTTTGCTTTCTTCTCTGCTGCGGCGCTGCCAGCGGCGTCTTTTCCCTGCGTGGAGACGAGAATCTCACTCAGGTAGACTTTTTCCTCACGAATGAAATCGTTTTTGTGCTGGTTGTAGTAGTCGCGAATCTCCGCGTCGGTAATGACGATGTGCCGCGCTACTTCTTCAGAAAGTACTTCTTGTGTCAGGAAGTGATTTCTACTTTCGGACACGAAGTCCTCGTACGTCATCCCGGTACCCTGGTGCACATATTCGTGGAATTTATCGGGATCCGTGATGCCGCTCTGCCGCTGCAGGTTGGTCATGTACTTTGTCACCTGCGAATCGACGTTGATGTTCAGCTCCTTAGCCTTTTGGACCAGTAAAAGCTGATCGATTTTCTCGCGCAGGACATCTTTCTGATGGCTTTCAAAGTCCTGTTCCAGCTGGGGTCCTGATTCGCCCTGCTGCGTTTGCAAATCTTGCCGAAGTTCGCGGGACATGCGCTCGACTTCGTCCTGACTGATGATGTCGCCGTTGACCTTGGCGACGATCTGGTCGACAACTTGAACATCAGCAGCAAAGCCCGAAGTCGCAAGCACAAGTGCGGCAAAGAACCTCAAATTCATAGGAACACTCCATTATCGCAGGGTTCGCGCAAATTTCGACGTATCAGATTGTCGTGCGCATTACTTATTTGCTAGTACCGGCTCCTGCGTCTGCAATTCCTGAATCGCGTCCTTCAGATTCGTAAGTAAGCGCTCCGGCGCCACGGCTCCCGGCATCGGCAGTCTGAGAACTCCGGCAGGCGTGAACTGCGCTCCATCCGTGTTACGAACCAGCAGCATCAGCTTTGCCGGATCAATCCTAGACTGCTGGTGGAACTTGATGTTCGCGAAGCCCTGCCGTCGATCGACGGACTCAATACCGGATCGCTCGGCGAGGCTCTTCAGCAAGGAAAACTGGGCCAAGTTGCGAAGCTCACCCGGAACCGGTCCATACCGGTCGGTCAATTCGTCCAGCACGCGCGTCGCCTGTTCGTCGTCGCGTATATCTGCGATGCGTTTGTATGCCCGCAGCCGTTGTGCCTCGTCAGCAATGTAAGACGTCGGAATCCGAATATCTAAGCCCAGATTCAGGGTCGAGTGGATCTCCAGCGGGACCTCCTCGCCTTTCAGTTCCCGCACACTCTCTTCAAGCAGGCGCACATACGTGTCGTATCCGACTGCTTCGATGTGGCCATGTTGCTCTCCTCCCAGCAGGTTCCCAGCGCCGCGCAATTCCAGGTCGAGAGCGGCAATTTTAAATCCCGCGCCGAGGTCACTGAACTCTTTCAAGGCCGATAGCCGCTTGCGGGCGATTTCAGTCAACTGCGTATCGGCGGGAACCAGCAGATAGGCGTAGGCACGGCGGTTTGAGCGTCCCACTCGCCCCCGGAGCTGATACAGCTCACTGAGTCCATATCGTTCCGAGTTCTCGATGATGATCGTGTTCGCCATCGGAATGTCGAGCCCGTTCTCAACGATGGTCGTGCAGACGAAGACGTCATATTCGTGCCGCATGAAGCCGAGCAGAACCTTTTCGAGTTCTGCCTCGCCCATCTGCCCGTGTCCAACTCCGATCCGTACTTCCGGGATCAGTTCTTTGATAAAGGCGGCCCGCATGAAGATCGTGTCGACCCGGTTGTGCACGAAGTAGACTTGTCCGTTTCGCGCGAGCTCCTGTTCGATTGCCGTTTTGATGAGATCCGGATTGAAGTGAGCCACCACCGTTTGCACTGCCAGGCGATCCTTCGGAGCGGTCTCAATCACCGACATGTCCCGCAGTCCCAGCAGAGACATGTGCAGGGTTCGAGGAATGGGTGTCGCGCTCATCGTCAAGACGTCCACATTGTGCCGGAGCTGCTTTAGTCGCTCCTTATGACGCACGCCGAAGCGCTGTTCTTCATCGACGACCAACAGGCCGAGATCGCTGAAAACAACATCTTTCGAAAGCAGCCGGTGTGTCCCGATCAGCACGTCGACTTTTCCGGCCGCTGTATCTTCAAGTACCGGCTTGATCTCTTTCGCGGTCCGGAAGCGGCTGACCAGTTCCACCCGCACAGGGAAGGAAGCGAAACGGCGCTTAAATGTCTCGTAGTGTTGGAAAGATAGTACTGTCGTCGGAGCGAGCACTGCTACCTGCTTGCCATCGCCCAACGCTTTGAAAGCCGCGCGCATTGCAACTTCTGTCTTGCCAAAACCAACGTC
>JAFARV010000242.1 GCA_019245255.1 Acidobacteriaceae bacterium
GGCACGGCCACTCGTCGCCTCGTCGAACGATTTCCGTCTGCCACCATCACCGGTGAAATTGAATGGCGTGGCGGAGCTGGATTTCGCTTCCCCGCCGCGCTAAACACTTTTTTGCGGGGCTGATCGATCGACGGCTTCGCACTGCGCGACCGAAGCTTCGGTCCGAATTTGCTGCGGAATTCCGAGCATTAAGTTTTACAATTTAGTCGTTGCAGTAAACATAACTTCCCCGGTATACTCCATACGCCTTAACTGAATTATCTGGATATCGTTAGCGAAGAACAGAATTCGACATTTGTGCGAAAGGACAAAGGAGTGCCGTAATGCGCGATTCGTCCGATCAAGTTGTTGGATATGCGACGATTAAAGCCCTGTGGCAGGGCTCTCCGGGTCCCTGCCGCAAGCGGAAACACGTGCTGGGCCGTTTGCTCCTCCGTCCTCGATTGTCGCTGACCCTTCTCACCTTGTTCTCCGGTTCGGCACTGAGCTTACAGGCCCAATCAACTCCGGTCTCCATCACGCCTTCCGGTCAAACAGGAAGCAGCGCCACATTTACAACCACGTTTTCCGATCCCAATGGCGGTGCCGATATCGCCGCCGTGGATCTTTATGTGATGGCGAACGTTGTGCCGGGAAGCGTGTCCGGATGGTCGGCCCATCAATGCATTGTCCAACTTAAGCCGGCATCTGGAGCGCTGTCCTTGGTGATAGACGCCGGGGGCTCCTATAGCGGCCCCATAAGTACAGGAACGCCGACTGTGCTCTCAAATTCGCAGTGCACTATTTCGGCCGCACGGACATCTGCCGCAATTTCCGGGAATACTCTTACCGTCAACTTTTCTTTATCGTTCAATACCGGTAATTTTGGGGGCTCAAAACAGCTCTACCTGTCCTCTGAGACCGCGAGCGGCGTGTGGAGTACGAATTATCAGCAGCAATTTGCGACCTGGACCGTTCCCGCTGCTCCGCTGGCATCCCCCGTCTCTGTGACGCCCTCGGGAGAAAGCGGTAGTTCGGTAACATTCACCGCCACCTACACCGACCCTTTGGGCGGAGCAAATATTTCGTCCGCGGTACTCGATATTATGGCCAATGTTGTTCCCGGCATGGCTTCTGCATGGTCCGCCCATCAATGCATTGTTCGATATGATCCCGGTTCCAGCAGCCTCTATTTGGTCATCGACGCGGGAGGGGCCTACTCTGCACCTATAAGCGCGGGAACATCCAGCGTGCTTTCAAACTCTCAATGCAGTTTCTCGGCTTCTGGGACGTGGGCCACCGTATCTGGTAATACGTTGACTGTAAATTACTCCGTATCATTTAACGTCAATAATTTCTCTGGCACTAAGCAGCTGTATTTCAATGTTGCGAATTCGAATGGATGGAGTACGGACTATCAACAGCAATTTGGAACCTGGATCGTACCCGCCAGTGGCGGAAGCGGTTTTACTCCGGCTATTGATGAGTCGACCATGGAAAGTATACCGAGTCAAAGCCAAGGTTCAAGTTGCACAGACATCACGGGAACCTGGTTGGAAAACACAAGCCCTGAGGCAACCTGGACTCTTTCCCAATCCAACGACCAGGTTACGGGATCGGTCGCAGTTAGCGATCCTATATGCGGTACGGTGATTTGGACCGTATCCGGAAGCCTTACCGACGCCTCAACCGGCAGTTTTACTTTTAATGCAGCCAACCCTCAACCGAGTGTATGTGAGGATCAGCCGATTGCGTCAGCGACTGACACTGTAACCTTGAATGCTCCCCAGTGTACGAACGGATCCGGCGTGCATTCATTTCCGGGTGGAAGCGTTTCGACTTCTTGGACAGACCCGAATCCGGCTCCCGTGCCATCGCCCTCTTCGCTTAAATTGTCGTTGGCGCAAAAGACCACTTACTCTAATCAGAGTGTCTTCAGTTGTGGCGGCACGTTGTTAGGACATGGTTGGGGCTATTCCCGTTGTGGAACTTACACGTTGTTAGATCAAAACGGGAAGCCGATCCTGAACACAACCAAGTATATTGCGGAGGAAACAAGGGCCTATGTGTCGGGCGTGCAGGCAACACCTCATACCGGCAGTGGCCCTGTGAATGAAGATGGCAAGTTTTCCGATTTTTTGGCGTGGGTAAACTCGGCCGGTCCCGTCCCTGCCAATGCCAAGGGTGTTCGCAAGCAGGTAATTACTATTCGCGACACAACAAACGGCAATACGAAGCAGGTTCGCGTTAACTGCCTCGTGTTTACTCCTTCCGACGTTACGGTCAATGACGTAACGAACCAGACGGATCAGAGTTGCAGTAGCTTTTAGTTTTAGTTTGATGACCGGACAGACTGGGTGTCGCGGCTGTGCAGTCGCCGTAGCCTTGTTCTTTTCCTAGGCGACGGGCTGATCCTCCCACGGTGCGAGCGCGGGCAACCCGGTGCCGGAATCATTGATACAGACACTTCTTTTGTGAAGAAACGTGCTAAGAAGGGATAAGGATACGATCGGCAGTACCCCGAGCTGCTTGACTGCATATGCGACTCCTGATCTACCTTGCCATTGCTTTCAGCTGCTGTAGCTTCGCTCGCGCCGAAGTCAACTCTGCTTCTTTACAGCTGCTATTCGGTGTCCCTTTGAAGAGGCAAGGGGCGCCGTCCGGGGAAGTGTTCAGCATACGGCCAGGACTTGCGATGACCGTCACGTATTCAAAAACCGGCAAAGTCTGCGCAATCCAGATTCAATCAGGAGTGGGCACTGCCCAGGAGATTGGCCGGGCGCTGGAACAAGCGGTGCCATCGTCCGAACGCGGCAATAGGTGGACCGATTTCAAAGAGTATTCTGGCGTCGCGGGGTTTATGAACACCTATTACGAGCATGTGATTATCACTGAGGACATCTTCACCCCTAATGCCCTCAATAAGAAGCCTGGAGCCCGCGTCATCTTCAAGGATAAAGAATGTGGATGGAAGCCCGGCAGCGATCCTTTCGACACACCTCCGAGGGCCGCGGCCAGTCCGGAACAGTGATCGTGTGGCTACTCAGCCGAAAAAGTCCCGAACCTTTTCAAAAACACTCTTTTCATGGGGAGCGTTGTCGGCCGGCAGGCTTTCCTGCAATTCCTCGAAGAGCTTTCTCTGCTCACGAGTTAGTTTCTTCGGTATTTGGACATCGACATGGACGTAGAGATCACCGCGGCCTCGGCTATTCACGTGCGGCACACCCAAGGCGCGCAACCGGAACTGTGCACCAGCTTGCGTCCCCTCAGGAATTCGGATCGTTTGCAAACCATCAAAGGTCTCGATTTCGACATCAGCCCCCAATGCCGCCTGCGCAACATTGATCGGGAGCGAACAATGCAGGTCGTACTCCCGGCGCTCGAACACGGGATGATCGGCAACAGTTACCACTACGTAAAGATCGCCCGGCTGTGCTCCGGGCGGCCCGGGATTCCCTTCACCCTGCAACCGAAGGCGGGTCCCATTGTCTACTCCCGCGGGGATGTTCACCTTCAGTTTCTTCTCTGAGCGGCTGTATCCTTCGCCCCTGCACTGCGAACACGCTTGCCTGATTACTCTGCCCCGGCCGCCGCATGTCGGGCATGTTTTGCGTATCGACAGAAATCTCTGCTGATAAAGAACCTCGCCGCGTCCGTTACACACCGAGCAGGTAATCAGACCGCCGTTCGGCTCAGCCCCTGTCCCCTGGCACTTCGTGCACGGCTCCGCCCGCGGGATCTGTATGTCAGCCGAGAGCCCCCGAATCGAGTCCTCGAAGCTGATCTGCAGATCGTAGCGGATGTCCTCCCCGCGCTGAACTCTGGTGCGACGTCCGCCGCCGCGCCCACCGCCGAAAATGTCCCCAAATAGATCGCCGAAAAGGTCCGAAAAATCTGTGAACCCGGTTTGATCGAAACCACCGAATCCAGCCCCGTTTCCGACACCCTGATGCCCGAACCGGTCATATGCTGCTCGCTTCTGGGCATCGCTCAAAACCGCGTACGCCTCTGCGGCTTCTTTGAACCGTTCTTCTGCTTGTTTGTCCCCGGGATTGCGATCCGGATGGTATTGCAACGCTAGTTTGCGGTATGCGCCCTTTAGCGTTTGCTCATCGCAATCGCGCGATACCGACAGCACTTCATAGTAATCCCGTTTGTTGGCCACACTCATCGTCTATGCAATCGCGCGTCGGCCCGGCTTCACTGATTTACGGCAACCTTGACCATTGCTGGTCTCAGGAGGCGGCCCTTGAAGTAGTAACCGCGCTGATACTCTTCTAAAATAGTCTGGTCCGGGTGGTCTTTTGTATCAACCATTTCAACAGCGTGATGAATGTGAGGGTTGAAAAGGGGTGGATCGGACGGAACCGGCTCGAGTCCCAGCTTTCTCAGCGCCTCCACCAGCCGCTGATAAATGAGTTCCATCCCACGGGCGTACTCCTTATCAGACGCCTCTGCTTTTAGCGCTCGTTCGAAATCATCGACGATCGGCAGGAGTGATTTCACCACGTCCATAGCGGCGAATTCGAAAATGTCGCTGCGCTCACGCTCGGAGCGCCGCCGATAGTTGTCAAACTCGGCTTGCCGGCGTTGTAGCAGATCCTGAAATTCAGTTCTTTCCCGGATCAGGCGCTCACGTTCCACGGGCCAGTCACTGGCCAGGGTCTGAGGCGCTTCCGCAGACTCGATGCTGCGCTCTGCCGAGGATTGAGGCTCTTCCGTTGCGAGCCCATTGTTGCTGTCTACAGGTTCCATGATGACCTTACCGCTTGTATACGTTGCTTAAATTCCAGCGTAACAAAGGAACTGGAGTTTCGTCCTCCATAGTCCCCGCTCGTGTTTCAACGCTTCTTCCGGACCAACCGGCGTGCTTTACGCACCACCCCCGGTGTATCGGCAAACGCCTCATTCACAAGGGCTTCCTGCTGGTCGTTATGGACCTTGTGCGCTCCAGCCGCCGGGCTCGCCGCCGTACCCCTCCCCACGTACCGCAGTTGCCGTCGCGGACCCGCATTCCCGGCGGGGTGGATAATCGGCTGCGTCTGTTCTTCGACGAAATACCAGGCGCCCATGTTCTCAGGCTCTTCCTGAACCCAGAACAGGTCGGCCGTATCCGAGTACCGCCGCAGAATATCGATTAACTGCTGAAGTGGGAACGGATAGAGTTGCTCCAGCCGAATAATGGCGACGTCGGCGCGTCCCATCTCCTCGCGTTTGTTGATCAGGTCATAGTAAATTTTGCCGGAGCAGAGCAGCACACGTTTGATCTGATTCCCCAGAAACTGAGCGTCACCGATCACGGGCTGAAACGCCCCACTGGTCAGCTCATCCAGTCGCGAGGCGGCTTTCGGGTATCGCAACAAGGCCTTTGGCGTGAATACCACCAGTGGCTTCCGAACGCCGCGTCGATCCGCGCCGCCGTACATCTGGCGCCGAAGTAGGTGGAAGTATTGAGCCGGCGTCGTGCAGTTGCAAACCTGAATGTTGTTCTCCGCTGAAAGCTGCAGAAAGCGCTCAATACGAGCGCTCGAGTGCTCCGGTCCTTGCCCCTCGAATCCGTGCGGCAGCAGAAGCACCAGGCCGCTCGGTTGATTCCACTTCGATTCCGCGGAAACGATGAACTGATCGATGATGATCTGCGCTCCGTTCGCAAAATCGCCAAACTGCCCTTCCCACAACACCAGCGTCAAAGGATCCGCCACACCGTACCCGAATTCGAAACCCATCACGGCGTACTCGCTCAGCAGACTGTCGTAGACCTCGAACTTGGCTTGCCTCGGATCCAGGTGCTGCAACGGAATGTAGCCGCGTCCGCTCTCATAATCGCTGAACTCCAGGTGCCGCTGCGTAAAGGTCCCCCGAGTGACATCCTCGCCACTCAGGCGCACGGGCGTGCCTTCCAGCACCAGCGATCCGAAGGCCAGCGTCTCCGCAAATCCCCAATCAATCGGCGCCCCATGCAACGCTTCGCGGCGGCGATCAACCAGGCTCTTCAACTTCGGGTGCAAACTGAAGTCTTCGGGAAGTGACGTACACTTCTCAATGACCTTGGCCAGGGTTTCGTACTCCGCCGCCGTCGACGGGATCGGCTGGTATACTTGCTCGGCCGGCGCCTCCGCGAACTGCTCAATCACGAACTCTTCGCGATGACGCTTCGCCTGTTCATAGGTCTCGTTCAGGCGCATCCGAACCTGATTCCGAAGCCCGTCGATGTGCTCCTTCGACACGAACTTCTCGCGGATCAAAAACTCGGCGTACTGAGTCGCCGCGCTCGGAAGCGCCTTGATTTTGCGATACATCACCGGCTGCGTGTAACTCGGATCGTCCGCTTCGTTGTGACCCTGCCGCCGGTACCCGATAATATCCACCACTACGTCGCGCTTGAATTGCTGCCGATAGTCGTACGCAAGCTCGGCTGCTCGCAGGCAAGCCTCTGCGTCGTCTGCGTTCACGTGGAAAATAGGCGCCTGCACGGAAAGTGCGATATCCGTGCAATATTCGCTGGTGCGTCCCTCCAGCGGATTGGTCGTAAATCCAATCTGGTTGTTCGTCACGACGTGGATGGTGCCGCCCGTCTTATAGCCCTCAAGCTGCGAAAGCTGCAGTACTTCGGCAACGATTCCCTGACCGATGAACGCCGCGTCGCCGTGAATCAAGATCGGGATCACGCGTGCTCTCTCCGTATCGCCGATGCGATCCTGCTTTGGCCTCACCAGCCCTTCGACGACCGGATCGACTGCCTCGAGATGGCTTGGATTAAAGGCCACCGAGACAAGAATTTCTTTCCCCTGCGACGAACGATGAATCCCGCTGGCACCCAGGTGATACTTCACGTCTCCTGAACCCTGCACACTCTGCGGATCAGGCTCTCCTTCGAACTCCGAAAAGACCTGCGCCATCGACTTGCCCACAAGATTCGCGAGCACGTTTAGACGGCCCCGGTGAGCCATTCCGATAACTGCTTCGTGCCCATTCTGGTTCGCCGCGCACTCCAGTACTTCGTCAAGCGCCACAATCACGCTTTCCAGCCCTTCGAGCCCAAACCGCTTCTGACCCACGAAGCGCGTCTGCAGGAAGTGCTCGAACTCTTCGGCCTGAATCAGGCGATTCAGGATGCGGTGACGCACCGACCCATCCAGCTTCCACGAGTTCATGGTCGCTTCCATGCGGTCCTGCAGCCACTGCTTCTGGACCGGATCCTGAATGTGCATGTACTCGATGCCGACCGTCGCGCAGTATGTGTTGCGAAGCCGGTTCAGAATCTCGCGCAGGCTTTCATACGGCTGCATGTACGAAGCAATCGCGCCGCTTGGAGCCTTGACCGCCCCGGCAAGGAATGGCCGGTCCAGATCCCACATCGTCAGGCCATAAGATCCCGGATCGAGCTCTGGATGATACCGGGGCTCGCTCCCGAGGGGATTGATATTCGCCAGCAGGTGTCCGCGCGTGCGGTACGCGTTGATTAAGTGAATGACTGCTGCTTCTTTCGCGACGTCGGTATTCACCGACGCGTACCGCTGCGTCGTGAGTTGAAGGTCCGTTTGCCACTTCATGGGCATAAACGGAATCTTCAGGTCACGGAAGATGCTGTTGTAAAAGCCTTCTTCACCCTGAAGCAGCTGTTGCAGATTCCCCAGAAACGTTCCGGATTCAGCGCCTTGAATGATGCGGTGATCGTACGTACACGTGATCATCAGCACCTTGCTGATGCCCAGCGCCACGCGGTTCTCTTCGCTCATGGCCATGAACTCGGCCGGATAGTCGATTGCACCAGTCGCAATGATTGCGCCTTGTCCCGGCATCAGTCTCGGAACGGATCCGAGCGTACCGATGGTCCCCGGATTCGTCAGCGAAATCGTCGTTCCTTCGAAGTCCGTAACCTGCAGCTTGTTGGTACGAGCGCGTGCAATGATGTCGTCGTACGCTGCCGCAAACTGAGCGAAGTTCATCCCATCGGCGTTCTTAATGTTTGGAACTTTCAGAGAACGGCTGCCGTCCTTGCCCGCAACATCGACGGCCAGGCCGATGTTCACCGCCCTGCGCACCACGCGAAACGGTTGCCCATTGTCTTCAGCAAACGCATGGTTCAACCCGGGATTGGATTTCAGAGCCTTCACAATCGCCCAGGCGATCAGGTGCGTGAAGCTGATTTTTGCTTTGCCGTTCAGCGCACGGTAGCGATTAATAATGTTGCGATTCTCTTCGATGACGCGAACCGGAATCTGGCGCTGCGACGTCGCCACCGGAATCGAGAGGCTCGCGGTCATGTTGTCGACAATGCGAGCGGCTACTCCCCGCAGCGGCAGCAGCTGGTCCTCTACTTCTTTCCGGGCAGGTTCGGGCGGCGCAGTTTTTGTCACAGCGGTTTTCGGCGCAGCCGGTTCAGTCACTGGCGGCGACGGCATTGCGCGTTGCGATACCAACGGTGCCTCAGCCGTCTCGCTCGGCGCTGCCTCCTGCGGCGCTGGTTCCGGTTGCGGCGGTTCTTTTACCGGCGGCTCCTCGGCCGGAGGCTCTTCAATCGGAGGTTCTTCAATCGGGGGTCCTTCTGCCGCAACTATCGCGTTCGCAACAGACGCGGGTGCCTCGGCCGTCTCTGTTGTCCCGTTCCGCCCCTCTGCCTCGAGCATCTTGCTCCAGGCCTCATCGACACTTTTCCGGTCAAACTGGTATTGGTAGTACAGCTCATCCTCTAACCAGCTGTTGATACCCAACGTAGGGTCGGTTGCTTGCGGCATTTTAGTGATTCTTTGGTGTTCCAGTTTTCCTGGAGCGGTCGGCGCCGGACTGCGGGACACTCAGGTGCATTCCAAGTGCGAAGCGTTGATCCGTAACCCCATTTTATCGAAGAGGGCGCATTTTAGGCGAACTACCTCACCCTTTTCAGGCCCGAAGGGTGTGTTAGCCAGGGGAGTCGCGGGCGCCACGGCTAAATTCTTTTGCAGGCGCCGCAACTCAAGGGTTCCCACCCGGCTGCTGTAACGTCAGCTCCATCCACCCTTAGTCATCGAGGTCGGGCACGGCGTTCGGGTAAGCCGGCGACCTCCCGCGGTTACAAAATGATGGCGCAGCTTTTCGTTTGACTTTTTCCGTTACCCGTGGTAATTTCCTATGAACAAACGTTCATCTAGAATATTGATATTAATGGAGAGTGCATTAGATCACTCTTCTGGCTCCCGTTAAGTGTAGGCGAATCAGCTCACAGTCTGAATAACGTGCCTGCAAAACACACGCGGTAATAGAAAATACCTGGCTAATATTTAGGGAATTACTTACTAACTCCCGAGGAGCCGGAAAGAATTTCTGGATTTGGTTTAGAGCTACGGACAGGTTTCCGCGTAGAAACACTCTGAACCGATTGGTTTGCCATCGGCCCCCGCTGTGGGAGGGGGCCGATGGCTTGGACCGCCGGTAAGGGCGAATCCAAGTGTGTTGTCACCACTCCTTGCATTCTACCCCCGGCGGCCCAGGCATGAAGGCGTCCCCCAAGCTTCAGCTATATGACTCGCCTTGCGAGCACTCGCGGGGCTTAACCAAAAGGAGCGAATGCATATGTCTGTGTTTTCACGCGGGAAGCCCCGTGTGATCAGGTTCGTGCGTGCCGGCGTTATTACGCTTTGCGCTTTTTTGGCCGCGGTCCCGGTGTTACGGACCCAAACTGCGGATAGTTCCAGTTTTCCGGGTTCCGGTTCACTGCTGCCGCCATCAGTTGCACCCGGAGACGTTGTCCTCCCCAACGGAACTATCGCGACCAACAACGGCGCAAC
>JAFARV010000345.1 GCA_019245255.1 Acidobacteriaceae bacterium
ATGAAGCGCCATGTTTACGAAACAACAACTGTCTGGACCGGCAACTTAGGCGAAGGCACAGCAAGCTATCGAGCCTACAGCCGTAACCATGAGATCCGGGTCAATGGCAAACCCGTCATTTCTTCATCATCCGATCCGGCATTTCGAGGCGATCCGTCCCGATATAACCCTGAGGAGTTGCTTGTCGCCAGTCTTTCGAGCTGTCACATGCTGTGGTATCTGCACCTTTGTGCTGATCGCAAAATCCGTGTGGTCGATTACGAAGATCACGCTTCCGGCTGGATGGAAGAGGCGGCCGATGGCGGCGGCAAGTTCATCGATGTCCTCCTTCGCCCGACCGTGACCATCAGCAACGAGTCGGATAAGGAGTTGGCGCACGACTTACACGCCGAAGCACACCGATTATGTTTCATCGCTAACTCGGTGCGGTTTCCAGTCCGGCACGAGGCGGAGATTCTGGTCGCGGGAGCAACCGCACCGCCGCCGTCACAAGCTATCGCACGGGACTAGTGGAGCGACAATGTTCAGAAAACTTGATAGGACTTTCGGCGTCCTTTTACTCATTGGCACGTGCGGGCACACACTCGGCACCCTACTGATGCTTCCGGCCCTCAGCGGAATGTGGGTATGGTCACTCGGAGCATCGCTCGCCGGGGCGGTGCTGGGCACTTTGAACCTTGTTCGCGCCGGCCGGCCCGCCGACAAGACGCTCGCCGTAATTACGACCATTGGAACCGGTCTCTGGGGCCTTATGGCGCTTGCGTTTGGGATGAGCATTCATAACATCTTCGATCCGCGTGCGCTGTTCCATTTTCTCGTCTCATGGGTGTTGGTCTTTTTCGGCCCGGCGACGATCCGCACGAGCTCCGAAGTTAGTCGCCGATCTGATACGGAATAGCGAAACGCCCGATTTGAATCAGCGGTTTGTCGGAGGGAGCATAGATGTGGAACGACTCGACCCGGCCGATACGGCTTGTACGGGTGGCTTCTACGGTGCCCATCGGAGTTCCGGCATGCGCATCGTAGAATCGCACTGTAAGAGAATCCTCATTCCGCCGGAAGCCAAATACATAATCGCCGGGCTTCAGCGAGATATCGCCGATGCGAATCGGTACTTGTGTTAACAGATAGTGCGAATACTTGCCTTCGGCTGAGTACCCCGCTGTAATCAGCACCACACCGGCTATGTATTTGCCCTTCGAATCGGTGATTCCAGAGGCCGTCCGAGATTCAGTTTCTATGCGTTCTTTCTCGACCTGGGCACGTGCCGGAATGACGCTTCGCAATTCCGATTCTGTTGCGGCGCGCCATCCGGTATCCGGGGCAGAAAACGCCACCGTACATGCGAGTATCGATAACCACAAAGTGCGCATGAGCATCCCCCTTACAAATGCACGATACCGCGTTGCAGAGCGGTTGTCGCAGCTTGCGTTCTATCCGTTACTCCGAGCTTACTCAGAAGACTGTTAATGTGCGTCTTGACCGTAGCCTCCGAGATGGACAACAAATTACCAATCTCTTTGTTGCTCTTCCCTGCAACGATTAGCTTCAGGACATCCAGTTCGCGCGGCGTAAGTTCCGGACCGCCCATCCTATCCGCAAGCCGTTGCGCCACCGCGGGCGGGATTCGGGACTTACCAGCGTGTACACAGCGTATTGCATCCATCAGGTCGTCGCCGAAAGTATCTTTCAACAGATATCCCTTTGCCCCGGCCTGCAACGCCCGATAGATGTCCTCATCTCCGTCAAACGTTGTCAGCACGATGATGCGCGCACCGGGATGATTCCGTCGAATGGACGTGATCGCCTCGACCCCCGTCATCACCGGTAATCGCAGGTCCATGATCGTTATATCAGGGTTCTGCCTGTTGAAAAGGTCCACCGCCTCGCGTCCGTTTGATGCCTGCCCGACAACGGTCATATCTTGTACGCTGTTGATCAGCGCCACCAGGCCCTGACGCACGACATTGTGATCTTCGACGACCAGGATCTTTATCTTATCCATTAGTTTGCCGGCGCCTCGATGCGAATGAGCGTGCCTGTCTCCGCGGAACTCCGGATTGTCAGCTGTGCCTGGATCTGTTCCGCCCGCTCTCGCATCCCTTTCAATCCGAAGTGTCCGTTCGGACCCGTCGCATTTACGGTTCCCGTGAACCCACAGCCATCGTCGGCAATGCTCAGCACTACAGTACCTGAATCGTAGGTAAGATCGAGCTTAATGTTCTTGGCGTGAGCATGACGTAAAGCGTTTGTTATCGCTTCCTGGCCGATTTTAAACAGCTCGTCTTCGGTAGACTTATTCAGGGGACGATTCGCGCCGTGCACTTCCAGCTGAATCGCCGTACCAGTGGACTTCACAGAAGCGCTTACCAGCTTAGCCAGTCGCGCTGCGAATTCCTCTTCGTGTTCGGGGGACTGCGACCGCAACTCCCAGATCGACTGCCGGGCATCGGCGAGACACCTTCGTACTAACTGGCGCGCCTGATCGAGATGCTCCCTTGCCGCTTCAGTAGATGATGAGAGCAGGCGATGCGCGACCTCCAACTGCACGGATACGCCGGCGAAACCTTGCGCCAGAGTGTCATGAATCTCTCGCGCAATCCGATTCCGCTCCTTCAGAACGGCGTCATACTGAGCACGAACCTGCTGTAATCGCAGTTGGTAAACCCCGTAGAAGGCAAGCAGCAAAGCGCATAGCATCAGGAATTCGAACCATATCGTTTGATAGAAGTGCGGCAGCATGCGAAATGCAATCGTCGCGCCGGTATCGTTCCAAACTCCGTCGGGGTTCGCAGCCAAAACCCGGAAGCGGTATTGACGCGGAGGAAGATTCGTATAAAATGCGCTTCTGCGCGTCCCCGCGTCCACCCAGTCCCGGTCAAAGCCCTCCAGCTTGTACTTAAAGCGGACCTTCTGAGGTGAGGTGTAGCTCAGCCCGGCGTATTCGAACGTAACTCTCTCACGGCCCGGGGGAATGTCGCCGATATGAGCGGGATCGAAGGACTGATCGTCAATCAAAACATTTGCAACCACCACGGGCGGCGGCAATGCATTCACCTCAGTGTGGTTTGCCGCGAGATACGCCGCGCCGCTCAGTGTTGCAAACCAGATCCCGCCGTCCTGATCCCGCCATGTTGCCGGATGTCCGCCGCCGCTACATTCACTGACGCGAAGGCCATCGCTGGTTCCATAAGAAACGACTCGAACCGGCGTGCCCTGCCGCCCCGCAGATCGATTCAAATCGCTTCTTGCGACACGAAAAATGCCATTAGGTGCAGCCATCCAAAGACCGTCGTGCCGGTCTTCGTTGACACCATAAATTGTCGCAGGAATTCCACCTGCGGCGCTGAACCGAACGAAGCCCTCATCGTGGAAGCGATTCAGACCGCCCCCTTGGGTCGCAATCCAGAGATAGCCCTCCGGATCCGCGTATAGATCCGTGATGACGTTGCTCGATAGTCCGTCCTCAACCGTGTAGTTAGTAAAAGCTCCGTTACGGAAACGTGCCAGCCCGTGCAATGTGGCAACCCAGAGTTCGCCGCGTGTATCGCGTACAATAGCGCCGACGAGATCGCTGCCAAGTCCATTCGACTGCGTGTAAGTCGTTACCACATTCCCTTCGACGTGCGAGAGACCGCGACGCGTGCCGGCCCAAATCGAGCCATCCTTATCCGTGTAGAGGGATCGCACAAAGTCTTCCGCCAACCCGTCTGCGGATGTAACTACAGACCGCAAATGTGGCCCTATCCTGTTCAGGCCGTCCGGAGTTCCAGCCAGTAAGTTCCCCGAGTTGTCTTCGTTAAGTGCCAGAATGACATTGCTTACAAGTCCGTTTTGCGTCGTAAGTGCTGAAAAAGCGCCGTTCTCGAACCGCCTCAGACCGCCACCGTCGGTTCCGATCCAAACAACACCTTTACGGTCTGCAAACACACATCGGATCTTATTCGCTGATGGGTCTTCGTGAAACGTGTACGTCGAGAACTTCTGATCGCGCACTATGTTCAACCCGCCGGAGTCTGTTCCAACCCAAAGGTTGCCTTCGCGATCTTCGAACAGGCTTAGAATCGGTAGGCTTGATAACGTATCTCCGCTGGGAAACCGATCGATGCTTCCTGCCTCGTCGCGAAACAAGCCGGAGTCCGTCCCTACCCACACCACGCCGTGACGATCCTTCAAGCAAGTGCTGGCATGACCGGAGGCGAACCCCGCAGGGCAGTCCGTAGCAGCCTGACTTCCCGGGTTTTTGCCGAACTCAGATACGAACCGATGACCGTCGAACCGCGCTGTTCCCGAAGCCGTCGTCGCGTGCACCGCGCCGGAATCGTCCACATAAACTGTCTCAACATCGCTACTTGGCAGGCCGGTCTCGCGCCCGAACGTCTGGAATTGTCCGTTTCGAATCCGGGTGACCCCTCCGCCGGTGGCGATCCACAGAGCTCCGTCGTGATCTTGCGCAAGTGCCCGAATATCGTTGCTCTTCAATTCCGGCGTGCTTTGGATGTTGAATACAGAGAAACGTACGCCATCAAAACGGGCAAGACCGCCTTCAGTGCCGGCCCATATATAGCCGTCGGCAGTTTGGACAATTGCGCGCACTGTGTTTTGGGGAAGCCCATGTTCCGCCTGCCAGCTCTGTCGCCCGTAGTGCGACAGCGGATCGTGCGGATCGAGTCCAAGCGCAGTTCCGGCCGCTAGAACGAACCACAGACTAACGAGGCAGCACGAATAAAGCCGCCGCTGAGAACACGCGGACATGAAGCTCTAGGTCTTATACCAGATTGACAGGTTGTTACTCGTGAAGCTCCGGTCGAAACTGCCGTTCTCGCTTCCCAAAGCTCGCTCCCGAAGTTCCCGGCTGAGATTCCAGTTTGCAATAAGCGACACTATTAGCAGGGTTGGTTTGGGGGTTTTTACGGATTGAGGTATTGAACGATTGAATAGAAACGTACTGATCCCCCTCCTGATGTTAAGTCTTTATGGAGGCGGCGCCAGTCTTGTGTCGGCACAATCGCCAGTGACCGGCAGCCAGGCGCCCCCCCCTGCACCAGCCCAAACTACCGCCCCAACCGCGGTGGCCCAAACTCCGGCCGAAAGCAAGCCGAGCCAGGAGGAACTCCGAAGGCAACGAGCCGAAGAACAGCTGAAGCAGGAAGAGCGCCAGCGCATCCTGGGGGTAATCCCGGAATTCAACACCACCAACATTCCGGACGCCGAGCCTCTCACAGTGAAACAGAAATTCGAGCTGGCATTGAAAAGTACTCTCGATCCCGCCGTGTTCGTATTCTCCGCGGCCGATGCCGGATTCTCGCAACTCAACGACTCGTACAAAGGCTATGGTCAAGGAGCAGAGGGGTACTTCAAGCGATTTGGCGCTTCTTACCTGGATGGATTCGACGGAACGATGTGGGGCAATGCGATTCTCCCGGCGCTGTGGCATCAAGACCCGCGATATTTCCGGAAAGGGACCGGTACATTTAGCGGGCGCTTGTGGTACGCAGTCCTGAGTACGTTCCGCTGCAAGACCGACGCCGGGAACTGGGCTCCGAATTACTCGAACGTCGTCGGAAATTTCGTCGCTGGCGGTATCTCGAATCTGTACTATCCATCAACCGACCGTGGCGCGGCACTGACCGTGGAGCGGGCTGCTACCGT
>JAFARV010000352.1 GCA_019245255.1 Acidobacteriaceae bacterium
AACCGGTATTCCGGTGTCCCTTGCCGCACCGTCCGTTTCCACTCTGTATCGTGCGCGGCTCGATCTGAAGGACGCGGCGGTTGTAACCATCTCGCAATCCGGTGAATCGACGGACGCCAACATCGTTCTCGAAGACGCGAAGGCGGCCGGTGCATTCACAATCGGCATTACGAACGAAGCCGGCAGCAGCCTCGCGCGGCTCGCCGAACACACCTTTCTCGTTCGCGCAGGCAAAGAGCGAAGCGTGGCCGCTACTAAGACCTACACCGGGCAACTGCTGTGCTTCTATCTGCTTGCACATGCGCTGGGAGCTCCGATCGAACACGACGCCTTGCGGCGGATTTGCGAGTGGGCGTCTGCAGCGCTCGAACTCGAGCCGGAGATCGGGGCCCGCGCTGAGCGGTATTGCTTTATGCGTCACGCCGTTTGCGTCGGCCGCGGCGTTAATTACTGCAATTCACTTGAGTTCGCGTTGAAGCTTATGGAAACCTGCTACATAGTCGCCGAGCGCTTCTCGTCAGCCGATCTTCTGCATGGACCCATAGCCATGCTCGACCGCTCCTTCCCGGCGTTCCTCTTTTGCCCGGCGGGTGTGACCTGGAATCCGCTCTGTGAAGTACTCGAGAAATTGCGCTCCATTGGCGCCGATCTGCTGCTCATCACCGATCGCAGCAACAAGCCGGCCGCCTACGCAACAGAGCAGCGAGCACTCACAATCGATGCCGCTCTCGCGCATCAAGGCGATTTGCCTGAGGACGTTTACACACCCATCCCGTATATCATCCCCGCACAGTTGCTCGCGGCGACTCTTGCTGAAGTGAAAGGACTGGATCCGGATCGTCCGCGCACGCTGAATAAGGTGACTCAGACGATCTGATGAAGGAACCTACTTGCGGGCGCCTGGCGTCGTGCCTTTTAAGGCCGATTGACGGGCCTTCCGGCTCTGACGCTTCGGTTTGACGATCTTGAAAGTGCCGCTGCCGAGATACTCGGCCTCATACACGTTTTCTTTTTGCTTCGCCTTAGGCGATGCCGCATGCGGCGGCCGCGTGCTCGAAATCAACTCTGCCATGAAACTCCTGAATTTCTAGTGTAGCGGAAGCGGAACTTATCAATTCCTAATCTCTTAATCCGGAACTCGAGCGTTGACGCAGGCAGCCCGAGCTTCTTTGCTGCCCCATTAGCGCCGGAAATCCTCCCGCCGCACTCGGCAAGAGCACGTTCGATCGACTCACACTCACCGTCCGGCATCGCACCGTCTTGCGCAGTCGCGAGCATGTCCGGCAGAATACGCAAAACTCCCCCACGCGACAAGATGACGCAACGCTCAACGATGTTCTCGAGCTCCCGTATATTGCCAGGCCAGCTGTAATTTTGGAGCAGGCGCACGGACGTATCGTCAATTTGCGTGATGGACCGCTTGAACCGTTCGCCGTACACTTGCGCGAAATGGGCAACAAGCGCCGGAACGTCTTCCGTGCGTTCCCGCAAAGGCGGCATGTGTGCAGGAAACACATTCAGGCGATAGTACAGATCACTGCGAAATCGACCGGCACGGACTTCCTCGACGAGTTCCTTGTTTGTTGCGGCAACGATACGCACATCCACCCGTAGCGTTGACGAGCCGCCCACGCGTTCGAATTCGTGCTCCTGAATGGCGCGCAACAACAGAGGCTGAAGGTCAAGCGGCAGCTCGCCGATTTCATCGAGAAACAGCGTCCCTCCGTTTGCCTGCTCAAAACGTCCCTTCCTGCGCTCGATGGCCCCGGTGAATGCGCCGCGTTCGTGTCCGAACAGCTCCGAGGCAATCAGCGATGGCGGCAGAGCGGCGCAGTTTACTTTGATGAGCGGCCCTCCCGCACGCGCAGAACATCGGTGTATCGCGCGGGCAATCAGTTCTTTTCCCGTTCCGGTCTCGCCCGTGATCAGAACCGTGGCATCAGTGGCCGCAACCTGCTCGATGTGATTCAGCGCTCGCCGGAGTGCGGGCGAGTCGCCCACGATCTCGTCAAACCATTTGCGATTCCCGAGCGCCGCCCGCAGCGCGATATTTTCCGCTTCCAGTTCCGAGCGCACCCTGCGTATCTCGTCGTGAGCAATCACGTTCGCGACCGCCACGGCAAACGCCCGCGAGACATCCGTCAATATCGTCAACTCGTCTTCAGTGAAAGATGGCAGGCTGCCTCTGCTGAAGACAGCGAATCCGAGCAGTTGCTGCTGCACAAACAACGGCACAGACGTGTAACAACGAATTCCCCAACTCGCGAGCTCAAACTCGTGTTCGAACCACGTTTCAGCGGCCAGAAGGTCCGGGCAGACATACGGCCGTTTCGCTTCCGCGATAAGCACTGTCCTTTCTCTGTCGTACGGACGCACAGGTCGGGACGGAACCTCGCGCTTGTCGTGCTCGTGCCGCTTAGCAAACTGTTCCAGCGTTTCGCCCTCCAGCAGCGGGGCTCCGGGAACGTGGATCGTCATGAAGTTGTACGTCCCGCACTCGAACGGGATCATAGCGAGACTGTCGAAGTGAACGAATGGCAGGACCAAGTCCGAGACCGCCTCCAACACACTCTGCAAGTGCCGTTCTGTCGAAACTGCCTCCCACGCTCGAAGCGTCAGAGCTTGTCTGCTTTCAAGCGTCGCCGCCATTTTGGTTATTTCACCAAAGTCGTTGCGAATTCGCAAGAGAGTTTTGTGACCAGGCTCTGTAAGTTCCTGTAAGTTCTTGAAACGCCGAATGGCCGGATTTGGCGCATCAATTGCTTAAAATGCGGACCATGACTGCAACTGAGCCTGACATAGTGCAGACCGTTTCATCTCCGC
>JAFARV010000358.1 GCA_019245255.1 Acidobacteriaceae bacterium
CCAAAAACATGGTTTTGCGCTTTGCCCAAAGCGTCGTATTTCTGAACGATTTTGTCCGCCTCAGTCTCGGGTTTCGGAGCTTGGCCTCCCTGGGCTGAAGGGTCGGCAGCCGGAGCGGGAAGAATCGCCGCCATGGTCTGCTCAGGCGCTGGAGCTTCGGGGATCTGGCGGTGAACTCCTTGCAGAACCACAAGGACTTCCTCAGCGCCGCCGGGCGCGCCGCTCAAATTCAGCTTTACTTCGCGCATGCCCTGACCGGGCTGCGAGGACACGACGGTTCCGACCGGAAAACCCTTCGGGAAGATGCGATCTTCTCCCGACGTAAAGAACCACTCACCGGGATCTACTTTGTCCTCATTCTGAATCTGCTCGACGGCGCACCTTCCTGTCCCGCAGTTCAGGATTCCGTGCACGTGTCCGCGCTGCGATTCAATGCCTACTTTAAAGGTTGGGTCGGTTATCAGGAGAACTTGCGAGACCAGCGGATAAACAGCAGTGACCTTGCCCACGATGCCTTCGGGAGTGACCACCGGCATTCCATTTTCAATGCCACTCGTGGATCCACGATCGATAAACACGGCTTTTGCTGTCACAACCGTGCTGTTTCCGATCACGCGCGCAGCGACCGTTCGCGACGGCGTTTGCCGCTGGAAAAGAATCAGTGCGTGCGCGTGTTCGGCAGTCGAAAGCTGATTATGCAGATACACGTTTTCAAGCCGGAGCTTGTCGTTGTCGGACTTGAGGCGGCGGTTCTGCTCCCGCACATCGAGCAGAATGAAGTAATCCTGCAGAAAACCTATCGTGTTGCGGCGGACGGCATCTACAATGCCGGCCATCGGCGTTACGGCGCTGACCGCCCACACGCGAATCAGGCGATCATCGCGATTCGTCTTGACCTGGTAAGCCAGGTACAACAGTTGGGCAACAACCACGACAAGCAGCACGGTCAGGTTGCGGTACCGGCTAAGCAGGCCTTCCATTACTTCTTCTTTTACTACTGTAAGGGGATGCGCACTCCCCTGCCAAGGACGCGCAACAAGTTATTCAATTGCAATCCGGCGCAGGAGCTTGAAATCCGTCAGCATTTTGCCGGTTCCGAGCACGACGGAGGCAAGCGGGTCTTCCGCAATCGACACCGGCAGCCCGGTTTCCTCGCGAATACGCCGATCCAGGTTCTTGAGCAACGCTCCCCCTCCGGTGAGGACGATACCGCGATCGCTGATGTCAGCGCTCAGTTCCGGTGGGGTGCGTTCCAGGGCAACTCGAATCGCATTCAGAATGACGGCAACGCTCTCTGACAGCGCCTCGCGGATCTCGCCATCGTTAATGACCAGGTTCTTGGGAACGCCTTCGATGAGATTGCGTCCCTTGATTTCCATGGTGAGCGGTTCATCGAGCGGCGCGGCCGAACCGATCTGCATCTTTATTTGTTCGGCAGTGCGCTCGCCTATTAAGAGGTTATATTTGCGCTTGAGGTAATTCATGATGGCATCGTCCATCTCATTACCTGCTACGCGGACCGACCGTGAGTAGACGATCCCCGAAAGCGAGATGACAGCCACGTCAGTAGTGCCGCCTCCGATATCGACCACCATATTTCCGGACGGCTCAGTGATGGGAAGCCCAGCTCCAATCGCTGCAACCATGGCCTGTTCGACCAGAAAGACTTCGCTTGCCTTGGCGCGGAAGGCGGATTCACTGACGGCGCGCTTTTCTACTTGCGTGATTTCGCTCGGAACACCGATAACAATCCGCGGGTGAACCATCATCTTGCGGCCGTGTGCCTTCAGAATGAAGTAATTGAGCATGCGCTCAGTGACCTTGAAATCGGCGATCACGCCGTCTTTCATCGGGCGGATAGCAACAATGTTGCCGGGCGTGCGGCCGACCATGTCTTTTGCTTCTTTGCCGACGGCCTCGATATCGCCATTATTCTTGTTGTAGGCCACAATCGACGGCTCGTTAACAACGATGCCCTTTCCTTTCGCAAACACCAGCGTGTTTGCCGTGCCGAGATCAATGGCGAGGTCAGAGGAGATCAGGCTGAAGAGGGAGCGGAATTTCATCTATTTACACAAATTTTCTTGAGGGGCATTAATCCCCTCAGAGAGTAACATAGGAATTTACTTATCCAGTGCCGAAAACCGCAATAGTTCTCTCCCTATTGGTTACCTTTTGACCTCCATGACGAGGCGCGACTGGCTTGCCCTCGCGGGCCTGGCGTTCCCGACGTCCTGCGGGCGAAAGAAGGGTACGGGCTATCCCGGGTACGCACTGATCGCAACAGCGGGCGACAACAGTGTTGCGGTCGTGGATCTCACGCGTTTTCGATACGTAAAGAGCATTCCGGTACCCGCACCGCCGACGGCTGTGGTGAGCGCGTCCGCCGCTGTGGCTTACGTCCTGACGCCTTCAAACGGCTCCGTTTCGATAATCGATGCGGGCTTAAATCGCCGGATTACCCGCAGATGGGCAGATGAACTGTCCGAAATCCGGCTTTTACCGAACGAAAAACGGCTGATCGGCGTCGCTCCTTCGTCAAGAGAGCTGATTGAGGCCGATGCGAGAACGGTTTCCGTCACTCGGCGGAGACGACTGGGGAGCCGGCCGACAACGCTGGATATCTCGAGCCAGGGGCATGTGGCCGTTGCGAGCCGGATGGACGGCTCGGTTGATCTCTTCGATCTGAGTACCGGCGAATGGCGGCACATTCGCCTGAAGCCGGGGATCGGAGCAGTGCGTTTTAGGGCGGACGGCAAGGTGCTTCTGGTTGCTGATACAGACCAGCGGCTCATCACGGGCCTGAGCATCCCGGACCTCGGCATGATTGCCGAGTTGCCGCTTGCGATGAGCCCCGAGAATCTCTGTTTCAAGCCTGACGGGGGCCAGCTGTTCGTGTCAGGCAATGGGATGGACGCGGTCGCTATTGTGTTCCCCTACAATGATTTGGAGGTGGAGCAGACGGTGCTGGCGGGGAGGGACCCGGGGGCCATGGCGTGTTCAGCCGACCCGACATACTTATTCGTTGCGAGCGCCAGCGGTTCGGACGTGAACATCCTGAATGTGGACAACCGGAAAGTCATCGGAGTGGTGCAAGTGGGCCTGGAGCCGCGCTTCATCATGACAACGCCGGACGACCAGTACGCTCTGGTGCTGAATGAGCGGTCGGGTGACATTGCGGTGATCCGAGTCGGCGCGATTCGAGCGAATCGGGACCGGACAGGTGCGGCGCTGTTTACGATGCTGCCTGTGGGGAACCGGCCGGTGCACTGCGCGATTCTTCCCAGGCAGCTTGGATGATCGCCAGCCCGGCGATCGCGGCGGTCTCGGCTCTGAGAACCGTACTACCGAACGAACTGGGCAGCCAACCTGCGGCGATCGCCTCGTCCCTCTCCTGATCCGTCCAGCCGCCCTCGGGACCTATTAAGAAGGCCACGTGGTCTGAGGGGCTGCGGAGTTGGGTGAGAATCGGTGCTGCCCCAGGGTCTTCATCGAGCAGAAGCCGTGTGTTTGCTGTGGTTTGCAGCGCAATTTCGAAACGAATTGGCGGTTTGAGGACGGGCAGGTGCGCACGCCGGGACTGCTGGCTGGCTTCGAGGGCGATCTTTTCCCAGCGGGCGAGACGCTTGAGGGCGGCTTGGGTCAGACCGTGCTCGGTGCGTTTGGCTTCGAACGGCAAAATCGTGGTCACGCCGAGTTCAGTGGCTTTTTCGACCAGCCATTCGAACCGATCGAACTTGATGAGAGCCGGTAATAACGTGATTTCGACGGCTGGCTCGGGAACCGGCAGTTCGTCTCGTACGGCAAATGTTATCAGAGACTTACGCGCTGTCGTGATTTCGGCCAGATAGACTCGCTGGTTAT
>JAFARV010000442.1 GCA_019245255.1 Acidobacteriaceae bacterium
ACTCGCGGAGACCAGCGGGGTCAACAACAAGGTAGCAAAACAGTTCATGGATTCACTGGCGCAACTGGCGATTCGCGAAACGAAGAAGAACGGCGTGTTCGTTCTCCCGGGTATTGGCCGTCTCGTGCGGGCCGAGCGGAAGGCCAGAGTTGGGCGTAATCCCGCAACCGGCGAGGCGATTAAGATCCCCGCCAAGAAGGTCGTGAAGTTCAGACTGGCAAAATCTGTTAAGGACGCGATCGTTCCACCAAAGAAGGTCGCTGGGAAGTAGTTCCCTCCCGTCGAGCCCCGTGCGTTTCGCGCGGGGTTCACTCGTCTCGCAAGTCTCAGGTGTTCGTTGTCTTCTTTTGTTCCGGCGCGGGCTCTTCCTCGCTTCTTATCGACTTCTTGAAATTCCGGATTCCCTCACCGATCCCTTTCGCGACATCTGGCAGCTTCTTGCCGCCAAAAAGCAGCAGGAACACAATCAAGATGACGAGTAGTTCCGGGCCGCCAATGCTTCTCACAGATCGCCTCCCGACTTGAGTACCTTCATATTGTAGACCCGTCACACCGCGCGCTGGGCATACTCTAAGAGAAGACCAGTGGAACAGCCGCGAACGGCACGCATCCGCCCTCCAGGTGTGCCCCCAGACAACGTAACACCTCAAGTGCCGCAAGGGTCACGGCTCGTCCCGGATCCCTTCCATGTGGCGCCGCCAACTCGCGTCAGGTCCTGGCGCGCGCTCTGGATGAGTGCCCGGCCCTCCTTGCGGTTCGTCTTCCAGACCGAGGTGCACGTTTACTGTTTCGCAGTTGCCGCCAACGTGCTTTTGACGTTTTTTCCGTTCCTGGTTGCAATTGTGATTCTCTGCAAATCCGTTCTTCACTGGCGCGCGGCAGTGGAGGCGATCACGCACATGGTCAGCGATTATTTCCCTTCAGGCTTCGGCGTCGATATCCCCGGTGCCTTGCTTTGGGCGGCCACGCAGCGCAAATTCAGCTGGATCTCTGTCTTGCTGCTCCTGTTTACGGCAAACGGCATCTTTGTCCCGCTCGAGGTGGCGCTAAACCGCATCTGGAACGTCAGCGAAGGTCGCAGCTTTTTGCGAAATCAGATTATCAGTCTGGGCCTCATTTTCGCGTGCGGCGCGCTGGTTCTTGCCTCAGCCTGCCTGGCCAGTCTCAACGTCCAGTTCTTCAGCCAGGTATTCGGCTCAGGCCACATCAGCGCCGTGCTTCAGAGTGTCGCATTAAAAATCGCGGCCGTTCCCATCAGCATGCTCATCATTTTTCTCGTCTATTGGCTTCTTCCAAACACCCGCATCAGCGTGAAACGCCTGATTCCCGCATCTATCGTTGTGGGAGGCTTGCTCGAAGTATCGAAGTACATCAATATTCTGACCTGGCCCTGGTTGCGGGCCAAGTTGCGGACGGAAGTGCCGCCCTTCGTTCAATCCATCAGTATCGTCTTATGGTCGTTCGTCGCCACGATGATTGTGTTGGCCGGAGCCGAATGGTCCGCGCGAGTCACCGTCGGAGCCTCCGGCGCTCAGTCAAACCCGGGGTGAAGCGCGTGGGCAATCGCCCCGGAAAGCGTTAATGATCCGCAGAATTCAGCGCCGGACGCGCCAGGCGTTCGCCTTGGTGCTACTTGTCCCCGTAGTGCTCGCGTGCGTAATGATTTGGTTCGCCGGTCGATACCAGGACCGTCTTGCGTGGGTAGAGCACACCAGGATTGTCATTCATACCATCGATGACTTTCTCCTTAGCGCAACCATGGCGGAAACAACCAAACGTGGATACCTTCTAACTCATGACCGCCGATATCTCGACCATTTTGCTTCCGCGAAGCGAGAGGCAAGTTCGGAAATTCGAGAGCTTCGCGAGTTGGCCGCCGATAACGCCCGGCAGCAGCGGCGAATCGCGGATCTACAACAAGAATGGACGCAGCGTTTGACAGAGATGGACACTCTCGTAGGGGAAGCGAGACGCTCCGGGCGTGTCCCTGCGGATGTTGTCGCCCTCATGGCCCGGGGCCAGATCCTTGAAGATCGCATACGCCACATCTGCTCGGACATGACTTCCGAAGAGAACGCGCTCTTGTCCGCCCGCATTACAGCACAGCGCAACTCCGCGGCAGGGCTGAGCGCCCTCTTCGTCGCTGCCATCCTCATCACCTTGGTGCTTCTGTATTGGGCATATGCTCTGATCCGGCAATATTCCCTGGCTCGCGATCTTGCCGACATGGAAATCCGCGAGCTCAACGCCGAACTGGAGAGGCGCGTCCAGGAGCGTACGTCGGATCTGCAGACTGCAAACGAGCATCTGAGACGCAGCAACGAAGACCTTACGCGCTTTGCTTACGTCGCAAGCCACGACTTACAGGAGCCGCTGCGCACCGTCGGCAGTTATGCGGGATTGCTCGGAAGACGATACGAGGGAAAACTGGATGAACAGGCCGACAAATACATCCGCTTCATTGTTGACGGCGCGAAGCGCATGCAGACTCTGGTTCAGGACTTACTTGCCTACTCGCGCGCCGGCACTGAGGCACTCAAGATTGAGCCTGTGGCCATGGACGAGGTCCTTGCGGATGTGAAGCGTGATCTTCGTGTGGCCATCGAGGAGAAGCATGCAGCGATCGTCAGCAGCACGCTTCCCGTCATCTCCGCTGATGGCGGCAAACTCGGGATCGTGCTGCAGAATCTCATTGGGAATGCATTGAAGTTCAGTAAGCCAGGCCTCGCCCCAAAGGTTGAGGTGCACGCTCATCAGGAAAATGGCGACTGGATCTTTTCAGTCACTGACAACGGGATCGGATTCGAGCCCGAGTACACGGACAGAATATTCATTATGTTTCAGCGTCTTCATCAGGTCGGGGCATACCCAGGCACGGGCATCGGGCTGGCGATTTCAAAACGAATCGTCGAAGCTCATGGCGGCCAAATCTGGGCCACCTCACAGCCTGGCGTCGGGTCCATTTTTAATTTCTCCATACCAGGAGCGGACGTTTCTCGCCCGGGCGGAAGCGGAAAGGCTGCCGGCGAACCAACTCCCTCCACGGAAAGAGGTACCCTTGATGCCAGTGAGGGTCTTATTGGTCGAAGATAATCCCGCTGACGTCGGCCTTGTCGAAGAGGCGTTCCGGGAGGGGCGTCTGAACTACGAACTCCACGTTGCGGAAGATGGGGTAGCGGCAATGAACTTTCTTCGGAAGCAGGGACAGTTCGCCGGCGCACCGCAACCCGAAATCATCCTGCTCGATCTCAATCTGCCGAAGAAGGACGGCCGCGAAGTGCTGGCCGAAGTAAAAAATGACCCGAAGCTCCGCGAGATTCCTGTTATCGTTTTGACGACCTCAGATGACGAAGCCGATGTTCACCGCGCTTACGGACTGCACGCCAACTGCTATCTCACAAAGCCGGTCGATATCGACGATTTTATTCGAAAGATTCGCTCGATTGAGGATTTCTGGCTGACTTTCGTTCGTCTGCCGAACCGAAGGGCCATGGCGCGGTAATGCGGATGTCCAAAATTGTGAGATACTGGACAAATTCAAAAGGGGTCCCTATGGCAGTATCAGTTGGCCGCATGTTCGTGTATTTGCTTGTTGCGGTTCTGCTTTTGGCAATGCCGGCCGGCGCACAGCGTGGTGGCAGCAGCGTATCGCGCTCCGGGACCGTGCCACTTCCCGGACCCACGAACAGTCCCAATACAACCACGCCAGGCCCGACCCGGACGCCAGGCACTGGTACACCTGGCGGTCCGGTTTTTCTTTCCGGACGAGTTGCGTTTGACGATGGTTCCCCAGCCAACCCGAATATCAGAATAGAGCGAGTCTGCGGCACAACGGTCAGGCTGGAAGCACATACGGATTCGAAGGGGCGTTTCAGCTTCCAGGTCGGGCAAAACAACGCGTTCGATCTCGACGCTTCCGACCAGACTTCCGGAGTTAGGGTGCCAGGCGCTTCTGGTGGCACGCCCTTAGGGAATCTGGGCTCCACGCGCTCGGGCTCGACGAGCACAATTGCCCTCAGCGCGTGTGAAATCCGGGCGTCGTACCCCGGTTACCGGTCCGATTCGATCAATTTGGCTGGCCGCCAGTCGCTCGATGCGCCGGACCTTGGAACCATCGTGCTCCATCGGCTTGCAAATGTTCAAGGGACGACGTTGAGCGCTACCACGCTGGCAGCTCCAAAACACGCGCAAAAGGCCTATGACAAGGCCATGCAGTTGCTCAGTAAAGGAAAGCTGGAAGAAGCCGAACAGCACCTGCTTGAGGCGACCGATGCTTATCCCCAGTACGCGATTGCCTGGTTTTCGCTCGGCCAGATCCGGCAAAAAACGGGCCGCACCGATGAGGCGCGAAAGGCATACACTGCCGCGGTCACGGCTGATTCCAAGTACGTTAGTCCGTACGACCAGCTTGCACTCATCTCCGCGCAGCAGCAGAAGTGGGACGAAGCTGCTAGCTACAGCGGCCGTGTAATTGAACTCAACCCCGTCGAATTTCCAGACGATTACTGGTATAACGCCATGGCAAACTTCAATCTGAAGAAATCGGCTGAAGCGGAAAAGAGCGTTCGCCAGCTACTCGCTCACGATACGCACCATCTCTACCCGCAAGCCGAGGAAATGCTGGCAGAATTACTACTGAATAAAGGCGATGTGACAGAAGCCGCCCACCACATGCGGGCGTATCTCGCCGCCGCTCCCAACGCCAGGGATGCAGATGCTATTAAAGAACTTCTTTCCAAAATCGATCAGAAGCAGGCTGATCAGGCACCCGCTCCACACTGAGGCTGCAAATCGCCCGGGTTACTCTGAAGTCAGATGGAGTTGCCCCAATCGGCAGCTGATGCGCGCTTACGTCTTCAGCAGCTACGTGACAACGTTCTGACGCTTCACAAGGCGGTTCTCGACTCTGAACGTACCGCATACGAAATAGTACATGGTCCGATTGCCTCGCCGGCCAGCTTTCTGCAACTGCTGATCAACGATCCGTGGTTCGCCTGGCTGCAACCCCTGACGACCCTCATCGTTCAAATGGATGAAACGCTTGCGGCGAAGAAGCCGCCCGCCACTGAAGTTGATCTTGAGCGAATGATACAGGACACCCACGCGCTTCTCTCTCCTTCGCGGAATGCTGCGGACTTCTGGGGTCGTTACTTTGCAACAGTCCAACGGGATCCGGCAGTGGCTGTAATCCACTCGCAGGTCCAGCAGCTCTTTGATGCTCGCTAACGATACGCCGGAATGCCTGTGACGCGCTCGCCGATTACGAGCGTGTGGATGTGATCTGTTCCTTCATACGTTTTCACACTCTCGAGATTGCACATGTGCCGCATGATTGGATACTCGTCCATAATGCCGTTGGCCCCAAGCAGGTCACGGCTCAAGCGCGCACACTCGAGCGCAACGCTCACATTGTTGCGTTTAAGCATTGAGATGTGAGAGGGATCGATTTTGCCCGAGTCCTTCAATTTTGCCGCGTGGTAGGCCAGAAGCTGGCCTTTGCTGATCTCAGTAATCATCCAGGCCAGTTTTTCCTGGACTAGTTGGTGACTTGCGACAGGCCTTTCATCAAATTGCCTCCGTGCCAGCGTGTAGCTGCGCGCTGTTTCGTAGCAGTCCATAGCCGCGCCCAGCGCTCCCCAACCGATGCCGAATCGCGCTTGAGACAAACAGCCCAGAGCCGCCTTCAAACCCTTGGCGCACGGTAGCTGATTGCTTTCCGGAATCGCGCATCCTGAGAAGTGCAGGCTTGAGGTTACGGACGCTCGCATCGATAATTTGCCATGAATGTCGCTGGTTGAATACCCCGGCGTGCCCCTCTCAACGAGAAAGCCGCGCACCCCATCGGAGGTTCTCGCCCATACAACCGCGACATCTGCAATCGAGCCGTTTGTGATCCACGTTTTTTCGCCATTGAGGAGCCATTGCGTACCGCGCTTCTCTGCAGTGGTTCGCATCCCCGCGGGATTGGACCCGAAGTCAGGCTCCGTTAATCCGAAGCAGCCAATCGCCTGGCCCGATTGCAACCGGGGCAACCAGTATTCCTTCTGCTCATCGGACCCGTATGTGTGAATCGGATACATGACCAGCGCACCCTGCACGCTCGCAAAGCTGCGCAGACCGGAATCGCCGCGCTCCAGCTCTTGCATGATCAGGCCGTACTCGATATTATTCATCCCGGCGCACCCGTAACCCTCGAGGTTCGCTCCGAGGAATCCCAAGCCGCCTAACTCGGCCACCAGCCGGCTTGGAAATGTACCGCTGTTGTATGCCTCGCGAACGACCGGCAAAACCTGTTCATCGACGAATCGGCGCGCCGTTTGCCGCACCAAAAGCTCCTGTTCGCTCAACAGGGAGTCGAAGGAAATATAATCGACGCCGGGAAAACGGGCCATCACGGCTCCATTCTATCGGCAAAGTGCCTGCTTCTCTCACGTACGCTCGCTGGCACTTTGCCGGCGCATCATGGAGATCGGTGAAAACAATGCCTGATTCTCTGTTAAGCTGCAGCAATCTAGCGATTCTGCTGCTCCTTTATATGCCCAAAGGCTGTGTGGCCCAAGAGCTAGATACGAGCAACTCCATTTGGTGGGCTCCGTATCTGCAACTCGCCTCTCTCTCGGATATCGACCGCGTCTATGCAGAGTCTTCGGTTGTAGCCAAGGCCAACGAAAGCAGGGCCAGACACGAGAGTTGGGAGCAGTTCGATCCGCAAATGAAGGTGGTCAGCCGCAAGGATCAGGATCTACAGATTCAGGACGACGACGATTCATGGCATCTAACCATAGTGGTGCCGGGTGACTTCAACCACGATGGCCTGGAAGACGAAGTCGTGATCGCGTGCGACAGCAAGCGGTTTGGAAGCGGCGGACTGTGCTTGCCTTTGGTTCTCACAGCGTCATCGCCTGATAACGTCATGACGCTTATCAGTTCTCTTTCAGAGCCCTACAAAATCTCCGCGTCTTCGACCGGTACTCGTTAGTACGCGGTGCGATGCCGGATCCTGGTTTTTTTGCAGCGAGAGTAGGGTCTTCTCACCCTTTGTCAATCGGCTGGGTGGTATGAAACTATGAAACTGCCCAGACAGCATCTACTTTTCGGGATCGAGAACCGATTTGGATGGGATTCGTAAACACTGGGCCGTTTTGCGCGATGTAAGCCGAGATGTGCGGTCGTTTTCGGTTAGCGCGTGGTCCAACAACAGAACCGGCTCGCGCTCAACTTTGCACGAGCGGCGGTGAAGAGTTCCGCAGAAACTGCGAGAAGGTAGCAAAAAGTGCCGGAGGTTTCGCGTCAATATATCCCCGTTCTCCTACTTGCAGCATTCATCTTTTGCGGTTCCACTCATTCCACCGTAAGCGTCCGGTGTCGCCTAACCCTACGCTTAGGGACCTGTGTCACCCAGATTTCGGTCGGATACTCACACTAGATAGGTCACGTTTACAACTCCTTCGTCGCACAACCGCCATCTACTCGATACTGAGTGCGGAGGGATCGTGTCGTCCAAACGGCCGCATCGACCAGTGGCGTTGCGCATCGCTATGCCGGGACGGCCGAGAAGGTCGGGGCATTGAGCGCGACATAACCACACTATGGTCACGGGAGGAGTATGCGGCCGGCGAAAACAATCAGCTTGAGTGTGCCTTGCGGCGATAAGCCTCCCAAGTTGAAGTTAGCCGAGGAAATAGCAATCACTCCATCTTACGTGCGCTTTTGTAAACGGAATCGTGCGCGATAATCGGCTGGTGTGATGTCCAGCACGCGCAAAAACGCGCGGCGCATCGTGCTCGGGCCACCAAAGCCGAGAGCGGCAGCAATTTGCTCGACCCCCTCGTCGCTCTCTTCCAAGCGCTTCCGCGCTGCCTCGACCCGCACCCGGTCGAGATACTCGCCGGGAGTCATCTGAAACTCACGAGCAAAAACGCGTGCAAAATGTCGAGGGCTCATCTTCGCATGCGCGGCCAGGCGGTCAACGGGCAATTTTTCAGCCAAATGATCCAGAATCCAAATTTGCAAGCCATTCATCACCGACTGTGATGATGCGTTAAACGACATCGGAGTGCTGAATTGGCTTTGCCCACCCGGTCGCCGCACGAACATGACATATGCCCGCGCAATACGCACGGCGACATCCGCCCCAAAGTCTTGCTCGACGAATGCGAGAGCGAGATCCATGCCGGATGTGACACCAGCACACGTGTATACGTTGCCATCCGCCACAAAAATTGGTTCCGGGTCTACCTTCACCATTGGATATCTACTGGCGAGCTGCTGGCAGAAATACCAATGTGTGGTGGCGCGCCGCCCGTTCAGTAGCCCTGCTTCCGCCAAAACGAAGGCACCTGTGCACACGCCCGCGAGGCGCCGAACTGTGCGGGCGTTCCGCTGAATCCAATTCACAATCGGCGCTTTGCCCCGAGGGTCCCACGGCTCCATGCCACCCACGATCAGTAACGTGTCGATGTCTCCTGTGATCCTTTTGTAAGACCCCTTCGTCACGATCGAAAGTCCGAGCCGACCCGTCACGTAGCGGCTCCTTCCCATTGTCACGACTTCGACGTGGTAACCGCCCGCATTCTCCTGTCCCATCTCGCGCAGCTTCCGTTCCGCCAGCGCAAATACCTCGTATGGTCCCGCGACATCGAGGGGTTGTGCGTCAGTAGTCGTCAGAATGACGATCTGCAGAGGCCGTGTCAACACAGGCAGCGTTGGAGTACCGCGTTTCTTTTCCACAAACGATTTTCGTAACCGGTTACAGTTTGCACCCATGGGCCCCGGCGGTCAAGATCTTTTGTGCATGGCAGAAACTGCGCGCTGTTTGTCATTGCGCGAATCGGCGGCGGATAAGAAAATCATCGCTGAGAAACCCAGCGAAGGAGAGTTTAGATCCATGCAAGCTGCTGCCGCCGTGCCGCAAAGGCGTTCGATCCCCAGAGGTCAACTGCTGATCAATGGTCGATGGTGCGATGCTTCAAGCGGCGAGACTATGCCGACGTTTGATCCTACAACCGAAGAGAAGATCGCCGAAGTCGCTAAAGGATCGGCCGCCGATGTGGATCAAGCAGTGGCTGCGGCTTCGCGGGCGTTCGAAGAAGGTCCGTGGGGGCGCATGCATCTCGAGGCGCGCGCCAAGCTACTGTTCAAGATCGCGGATCTGTTGGATGAACGTGCCGACGATTTCGCCATTCGGGAAGCCATGGATATGGGGATGCCATATCGCGATTTTCGGGATACCATTATGCCCCACTGTTCGGGCCTCTTCCGTTTTTTCAGCGGCTTGGCGATGCAGATAAGCGGCGGATACCGGCAAAGCTATGAGCCGGAGATCCGGATTTTCACGAGGCGGGAACCGCTCGGTGTGGTGGCGGCGATTACACCGTTCAATTTCCCGCTGGCGCTGACATGCTCGAAAGTCGCGCCAGCCTTGGCGGCAGGCAATACAGTGGTGCATAAACCGGCGTCCGACACGCCGCTCACAGCTCTGGCTCTCGCGCAGGTTATGCTCGACGCCGGCGTCCCGGAGGGGGTTTACAACTTGGTGACGGGTCCCGGGAGCACTTTGGGCGACGCGCTGGTGAAGCATCCTCTAGTGGACAAGGTTGCGTTCACGGGGTCGACGGCAGTTGGGCAGAACATCATCCGCAACGGGGCCGACACGCTCAAGCACACCACGATGGAACTCGGCGGCAAGTCGCCCAACATCGTGTTTGCAGACGCGAACATTGAGGCGGCCGTACAGACCGCTTTTTGGGCCATCTTCTGGAACAAGGGCGAAGTCTGCGTAGCGGGCTCTCGGCTGATTGTAGAGCGTCCGATCTATGACGAGGTTGTCGACAGGCTGGCGAAAATGGCCGAAAATGCAATACTTGGTGACCCGCTGCTTCCAGAGACTCAGGTCGGTCCTATCGCGTCAAAGGCCGAATACGATAAGGTGCTGCGGTACGTGGAGGCGGGCAAAGAATCTAAAGCCAGGCTGGTCGCCGGAGGCAACACGCGCAGGGTGAATGGCAAAGGGCTGTTCATAGAACCCACCGTATTTGGCGGCGCCACCAACGACATAAAAATCAGCCGCGAGGAGATCTTCGGCCCGGTGTTGCCAGTGATTCCATTCGAAACCGAGGAGGAAGCCATCCGCATCGCCAACGACACACCTTATGGCTTAGCGTCCGGCATACAGACCGGCAGCATGGCACGGGCGCTGCGGATAGCGGACAAGATCAAGGCGGGAACGGTGTGGCTTAACATGTGGCACAAATATCATCCCAGTGCTCCGTTCGGGGGCTATAAGATGTCGGGCTACGGCAGAGAGCAGGGTCCCGAAGCTTTGGAAAGCTACACCCAATACAAGACCGTATGGGCCAATCTGGCATGAGTACCTCGACCATAACGCCCGGCCGAAAGTTCTACGAAGACCAGATTGCGATGCTCCAGCCTGGCCGGACCGATGAGCTGATTGACAAGCACTATACCGACGATGCAACTCTGGTGTCGTTTCAGAGCATTGT
>JAFARV010000463.1 GCA_019245255.1 Acidobacteriaceae bacterium
TCGCCAGGTGTGCGCCTCTGGTCGATCGTCTTCATGACATAACCGAGGAGTTCAGAACCGACCAGGGCTTCGCCGGCCAGCCACGCGGTGGATTTCGCTGTCGTGTCGTGTGTAAGAAAGCCGTAGCCGTAGAACGCGGCCGGGACCGCGACAATAGCAGCGGCAGTTGCCGTGCTACTGAAAGCGTTGTTAAAGGACGAGTAGGTTTTGTTTCCTCGAAAGTAGGCCGCGCTTTGCGAATCTGTTGCGATTAAAGCCCCGGTCACTCCTAAGACGGCGAGGACCGGGACCAGATGCTTGCCCTTCACTGCCCGAGCGGGGAATGTCCAGATTTGCTTCTGTTGCTGCAGCAGGTCCGGCACTACAGAATGTACGTCTGCCGTTTGGGCGAGACCGGCGGATTCGGAAGGCGCGAAACCAGCCTCAGTTTGAGCCCTCAGCGGCAAGGCAAGCGCGACGGCCAGAAAGAGTATGGGAGATCGTACTGCTGAGTTCATTGTGGTGTAACAAAGAACGGATTTCTTGTTTGACTTAGGAGAGTGTCGAACCAGTTCGAAAGATCTCGGCTAAACTCGTCGACCGCTTAAACAGGGCTGATGTGCGCTGAAGAAAACAGTAAGATAGCTTCAGTGGACTCCGCCGAATCCTCCAGGAACCAGCGCGAACAGGACGCGCCAGCCGCGGCGGATGTGTCTCCGGCCTCTGAACATGAGCTCCGCATCGAGGAGCTTCGGCGATCCGTACAGAGTGGCTCGTATCGCGTGGATGCTTCCGAACTCAGCAAGAAAATTGTTGACAAACATATCGTGCGACGGAAGTAGTCGTCTGTTGCACCTGGCCGGGTTCGAGGAGTTCGAGCCGGCCAAGCCTTGTCACGGATGCGGCGCACCCTGCTCAAGCGGAGCACGCGATTCAATCTGCCGGATCGCGATCTGAGCGATATCCAGCAGCTCAGGCGCATTCGCGGTCTCCGCAGCGAGTGCGTCGCGGAACATTGTGTTGCAAAAGGGACATGCCGCTGCAACCGCATCTGCGCCGGTGGAAACTAACTCACGGGTACGAGTTACGCTTACCCGATCGCCTGTCTCCTCTCCGAGAAATACCAGGCCGCCGCCCGCACCACAACAGAAGGATCGCTGTCTGGATCTGGGCGGATCGATCACCTGGCCTCCGCGGCCCGCCACTTGCCGGGGAGATTCGTAGACCTCGCGATAGCGCCCGAGATAGCACGGGTCGTGGTAGACAATCCGCTTCGAAGCGCCATTTTGGGGAATTCGGTCGATGTGCCGCGCAAGGAACTCGCTATGGTGTTCGATCTGTACCTCGGCGCCGAATTCGCGCCAATCCTCGGCGATGGTGCGCACGCAATGCGGACAAATGGACACAATTTTCTTCACACCCGATTGCGATATCGCTTGCAGATTAGCCTCGGCGAGCTGTCCGAATGCAAGATCGTTCCCAAGACGCCGCACCGGATCGCCTGTGCACCGCTCGCGTTTTAAGACCCCGAAGGAGGTCCCGAGATGCTTCATCACTGCCGCAAACGACGCCACAATCTCACGCCCCTTCGGATCATAGGAACCCATGCAGCCGAGCCACAAGCAATACTCCTGAGAACCGTCGAAAATCGGAAAGGCTTGTTTGGCGACGTATTTGTCGCGTTCTGTCTGGGAGAAGCCCATCGCGTTGCCATTCCGCTCCAGATTGAGGAAAAGTTTGGTGCCGTGTTCGTCCTCCCAGGAGCCTGTGTTTGTAGCTCCGCGACGCAAGCCAATAATCATTGGGAGATGCTGGATGCCCACCGGGCATTGATACTCACACGCGCCGCATGTCGTGCATTGGAAGATCGCTTTCTGTGACACGGTCGCTTCGAGAATCGGTGTTTCGTTGTTATTTCCATACTGGGTCAGATAGGCCCGCATGCCAAGCGCGATTAGTTTTGGATTGAGTTCTTTGCCGGTGTTATTTGCCGGGCAATGCTCGGTACAGCGGCCGCACTCGACGCACGAATACGCCTGAAGCGCGGTGATCTGGGTAATGTCTTTGCCCGCGACGATGCCGAAGTCCTCGTCGCCTGCGAGCGGCGGAATTTGGCTGAACTCCTCCCGTTTCATAAAGATCGTCAATGGGCTTAGCACCAGATGCAGGTGCTTGGTGTGCGGGATGAGTGGCAGAAAGGCGAGCAGCGTCAGGGTATGAACCCACCAAAGTGTCTGCCCCGCTATGCTTGGTGGCGAGACTGCCGGTTGAAGCATATAGGTCGCCATCAGTAAAAAGATCAGTGCGGCAATGGCGCCTGATTCCGGCGAAAGGGGTTCCAGCCATCGCGGACGGACCACAAACCTGCGATAAGCCAGACCTGCAATGGAGATTGCACACAGCAGTGCAAATGCGAACGCTAACCAGAAGTAGAATGCGCCGAAACCATGCGAGTAATTGAGAAACCCTGCTCCGAACCCTTCCGCGAAGTGGTTGATCGTGACCAGGGCGAAGGCGCAGAAGGCCCAAAAGACGAAAGCGTGAGCAATTCCTGGCAGCGGCCGTTCTCGAATCACTTTCGTTTGGCAAAGCACCTCGGAGAAGAACCGGAAGGCGCGGCACCCGATCGACTGAATGCGGAAATCCGAATCGCGTTTGGCATGGACAAGCCGGTCGATAACAACCCGAAACCGTAAAATAAATAACCAAACGGACACGAGAATGAGCGCAAGAAGCAGCCATCGCATCGCGTCCTTAATGATGACAGAGAGTCGCAGGTGAGGAACTAGCACTTGGGTAACATTCGCGCGTATCCGGAACACGCTTAATGACGCACGCACAGCCTTTGTTCCGGGATCGGTCTCACGCTGGAAGAGTGCTCGGCGAGCTGGTCTCGAAGGAACTTCAGGATGGTGAAGTCGTTGTCCTCGCATTGCCGCGCGGAGGCGTCCCGGTGGGTTTTGAGGTGGCGCGCGCGCTGCGTGCACCGCTGGACGTTTTTCTCGTGCGCAAGCTCGGTGTCCCCGGGCAGGAAGAACTGGCCTTGGGGGCGATTGCCAGCGGCGGCGTCCGCGTATTGAATCGGGCGCTCGTGAAAGAACTGCGGCTGCCCTCGCAAAACATTGATGAAATTACCGAACACGAGGTGCGGGAACTGGAACGGCGCGAGCATCTTTATCGCCAGGGCTTTCCGGCGCTCGACGTGGCAGGCCGGACGGTTGTGCTGGTTGATGACGGTCTAGCCACGGGCGCGAGCCTGAAGGCAGCGGCCGAGGCTGTCCGGACCCGCCATCCGAAAGAAATCATTGTCGCGGTGCCTGTGGCGCCCGGCGAACTCGAAAGCGCAAAGTTGTTGCATGCAGACCGGGTGATCTGCCCGTTCACTCCCGAGCCATTTATCGCTGTGGGCATTTGGTACGAAAATTTCGCCCAAACGACCGACAATGAGGTGAAGTCGCTGCTGAAGCAGGCGCGCGAGGCGGTGACGGCCCGGAAGCCGTGATGACAGGCTTCCTCTGTTATCCGAGAACCGGAACCAGAGGCTGACTATTCCCGCACCGTCCAGATCTCTAACGTGTTGGTTATGTCGTCAACGGCAGCCAGACGAAGGTGATCCTCGCTACCGTGAATCGCGATCCCAAACGCTCCACCCTGGCCGCCAAGATCGACCGATTGTTGGGCTACGAAGCGGCCCTTTCGAGTGAATTCGACTAATTCGCTCGGTTGAGTCGGGTCTCCGTTCACCGCATCCCCGTTGGCTGTGATCAAGTGCCCGTTGGGTGCTATTACGAGTCCGAGTGGTCCGCGCAAGTGCGCGTCATCGCTGTAAACCAACTGACCCTTGTTTACGGCTTTCGAGCGGGTTGAGGCCTTCTCGATCGAATAGATCGCATTGTCTCCTGTGGACGCCACAAATAACACGTCTGCATTTGCGTCAAAGGCCAGCCCGGTTGGTCCCACTACCAGTGCTGCCGGGTCGCTTCGGCTCAGGTAGCCCTTTCCGATTTGGGTGGCGCTGTCGAGCGAAATGTGCTCACCGTTTCGTCCGATGTGAAAGAGCAAGCGCGTCACTGTCCCGTTGAGAACATTCGAAACGAATACCATGGCCGTGCTATCCATGTCGACGACAGCGAGATCCCACGGTCCGTCAAGCAGCGTCGAGTCACTGAACGAGGCGATCTCCTTACCATTTCGGTCAATCGCGATTAGTGACCCTTGTTGGATTGTCGCGAAAGAGCCGTCCTTCGTGGGTACGTTCCCCACAAGGACGACGCCGCGTTGCAAAACACCGAGAGCCGTGGTAAGCCCCAATCCCGCTGGACCTTGGAAAAATAAGTTCTGCGTGCCATCGCGCGATATCGATACGATGGTCGTTCCCGTTCCTTGTAAGTTGCCGGAATTGTTGAAGTTAGAAACAAGAACGTCTCCTCTGTGAATGGCGTTCCCATCCGGGAAACCATGTGGCACGAAAGCAACTCCGTAAGGGTTCACGTCGCCATTTGCGGGAACGGTCGAAGCGACAATGAGTGAGCTAGTCGGAAGTTGAGGCAGAATTGGCGCATCCGCGGCGTAACACAAGGTTGTTACCGAGGCCGCGGAAAGGAATGCTAATGTGACGGGTGTAAGTGATGCAAATCTCATTGTGACTAGACAGTAAGCTAGCCCCTATTCCGCAATTGTCATTATTTTGTGAAAATCTTGTAAAAGAGCCGAGCCCGCGACCCAAGAAGCCGATCACGGGCGCGGAGTTACTTCCAAAGGTTTGCAATTAAGCCAGGCGGCGAGGTTTTACTTCCCTAGTCTCCGGCGCCGGTAACCCAACCAAGTAAGTCCAGTTAAGCCTAGGAAGAAAAGCATTTCGCTACCGGGTTCAGGCACGGATGTCAGTTCGCCGAAAAGGCCATCGCTTTGGTTATTGATGCCGGCCGTGAAGTAAAGCGTGTTAGGACTCGTGTTCGCGCCGGCTGTCCGGAATTCAAGTGCCCACAAGAAGTCGTTCACGATCGGGCTGCCATTGGTTCCGTCCAGTGTGCCGAGAAAGGCTTTAGTGTTCGGATCGTACGCCAGGATCTCCCCATTTCCGAAGTTACCGATGAGTAAGTCACCTCCGAACAAAGCAAAGCTCGCCGGCGCCATGACCAGGCCCCAAGGACCGTTCAGCGGACCACCGGTGGCGAAGCGTTCAGCAAACGTCCCGTCCGTATTGTAAACATCGACATAGCCGCCGGAAAGCGCTGTACCTTGTGGTGTGAGGCGCGCGTATGTGACGTAGAGTTGTGACCCAATAGCTTGAATATTAAAGGGAACGTAGCCAGTCAGCGCATTCGGGTCAGTGAAATTCCCCGCGAGCGTGGCAGCGCCGAACGTTGAATTGAAAACTCGAATTTGCCCCGTGGCATCAGCCGCGTAAAGATAACTGGAACCTCCCGAATTAGCAAGCGCGAGGCCGGTATAGATGGCGCCTGGGGTGGAGGCGGCCTGAATCGCGTTTAACCCCCCGTTCCAACCGGCAATGGTTCCATTTAGTGTGTCGAAAATAAATCGCGCGGGATTACCATTGGACAGCTTAAATCCCGTTCCGCCGTAAAAGACCTGGCCCGTGGGCCCGGAGGGTGGCGTTGTGCTACCTGGGATGTTTGCATAATTTACGCCGGTTGGTAGCTTTACCTCATTGCCGGCTCCGTCATACAGTGTCGTAGTGCCGGAGGCTTGATTGGAAACCCAGAATGGTGACCCGCCCACGAAAGCCACCCCCCAAGGGTTTTTCAAGTTTGGATCGGTGGTGGCGGCCATTCCCGGGACATCTGATACGAGGTTAGTCTGAGCGAAAGCATCGGCTCGGCATAGCTGAGGCGTCAAACCGATACTTACAGCAAGAAGTAAGTTCGTGGTTGTGAAATTAAATATACACTTGCGGTTCATCTAAACTCCTTTGAAGTGGCACTGGACCGCGCGCCACTGTTCGAGACCGCCCAACTGGATGCTGGAAAAGGAGTTTTGTTACTGTAAAAACGAATTGTCGGAGGTACTGCTGGTTTAAGTGTGCGGCATCGCACCCACTCCGGATAATTGTCCGCGCTTCGATCGGCGATGAAGGTCACGCGTCGACTGTCTGCCGGATGATCTGCCCTTCGGGGGCCAACACTCGCTGAAGCTCGGCACCTATGGAGCGTAGCGCGGGTTCCATACGGGGCGGAACCAGAATCTTTGTGAAGTATTGGTCTCGCCACGGGATGCGATCGGGCCACGCCTCGATGAACATAATGTTGTCAAATTCAGCCAGGGCCGCCCGCGCGCGGTCGACCTCATCGCGCGATCCCAGTGCGACTACGACGCCTTTAATCAGAACGCGGGCAATAGCGGCAGTGTCGGCTATCGAGGGGATTGCCAGCAGCAGTACGCGGTCATCGGCATGCAACGTCACTGAATCTTGACAAACGCTGCCGATTCGAGAACCCGCGCGGCATCAGCTTCTGTGAACTCCTGCGTCTTCGCCGAATGATTCATCGAGCAGAACTTCGGACCACACATCGAGCAGAACGCGGCATCCTTGAAGCCTTCTTCCGGAAGCGTCTCGTCGTGGTAGGCCTGTGCGGTTTCGGGATCCAGCGACAACTCAAATTGCCTCTTCCAATCGAAATTGAAGCGGGCACGAGATAGCTCGTCATCCCGGTCCCGGGCCCCCTTCCGGTGACGGGCGACGTCCGCGGCGTGAGCTGCGATCTTATAGGCGATGATTCCCTGCTTGACGTCCTCGCGGTTCGGCAGGCCAAGATGTTCCTTGGGAGTCACGTAACAGAGCATGGACGCGCCATGCCAACCGATCATCGCGGCGCCAATCGCAGACGTGATGTGGTCATAGCCGGGCGCGATGTCGGTCACCAAAGGCCCAAGCGTATAGAACGGAGCTTCGTAGCACATCTCGCGTTCCTTCTCCACCTGTAACGCGATCTGATCGAGCGGGATGTGTCCCGGGCCCTCGATCATCACCTGAACGTCGTATTCCCAAGCCTTCTGTGTCAGTTCGCCGAGAGTTTTCAATTCGGCAAACTGGGCGGCATCGCTCGCGTCCGCAAGGCAACCCGGCCGGAGTCCGTCGCCCAACGAGAAGCTGACGTCATACTTCTGGAAAATCTTGCAAATTGCATCGAAGTGGTCGTAGAGGAAG